>JBPCWY010000142.1:0-6444 GCA_051009035.1 Gammaproteobacteria bacterium | reverse complement strand
AAGGCGGAAAAAAAACATCCCCTTCCGCTTCGCAGTTTATTTCGGTTAAATACATCCGCGCCGCAATTGGCATCGCCTGTTCGTATATTTGCGCGCCGCCGATGATAAAAATTTCGGGCGGGTTTTCGGCTTTTGCAATATTAACCGCATCGTCCAAAGAGCGCGCCGTTTGCGCGCCGCCGATTTGCAACGCGGCGTTGCGGGTGATGATAATATTAAAACGCCCGGGCAGCGGTTTGCCGATAGAGTCGTAAGTTTTGCGCCCCATAATCACCGGACAATTTAATGTTAATTGTTTAAACCGTCGCAAATCTTCGGGCAAATGCCACGGGAGCGCGCTGTTTTTGCCGATAACTTTTTTGCCGTTGCATTCCGCCGCCGCCGCGATAATGGAAATGACCGTCATACCGCCACCGCTGCGGGAATGTGCGGGTGCGGCGCGTAATCCGACAATTCAATGTCTTCGTATTGAAAAGCGAAAATATCTTTTACCCCGTCCGCCAAACGCACGCGCGGCAACGGCTTCGGCGCGCGCGATAGTTGCTCCCGCGCTTGTTTTTCGTGGTTTAAATACAAATGCAAATCGCCGAAAGTATGCACGAATTCCCCCGGACGCAAACCGCAAACATGGGCGGCGAGCATGGTTAACAGCGCGTAACTTGCAATATTAAACGGCACGCCCAAAAAAATATCGGCGCTGCGCTGGTATAACTGGCACGACAACCGCCCGTCCGCCGCGTAAAATTGAAACAATAAATGGCACGGCGGTAATTTCATTTCTTTTAATTGCGCGACATTCCACGCCGAAACAATGTGGCGGCGCGAATCCGGATTGTTTTTAATGCTTTCCATAACCGCCGCAATTTGGTCTATTCCGGCGGCGGATGTTTCGGCAAAATCCGGCGGCGTTACGTCCGGCGCGGCGGATTTTTCGTTTTTTTCGCCCGGGCGCGGCGCATTCCACTTGCGCCATTGCGCGCCGTAGACCGGGCCCAACTCGCCTTTTTCGTCCGCCCACTCGTTCCAAATGGTCACGCCATGGTCGTTTAAATATTTGACATTCGTATCGCCGCGCAAAAACCACAGCAATTCGTGGACGACGGATTTCCAATGCAGTTTTTTGGTGGTGAGGAGCGGAAAGCCGTCCGCCAAGTCAAAGCGCGCTTGCCGCCCGAAAACGCTCAGCGTCCCGGTGCCGGTGCGGTCGGGTTTGCGCGCGCCGTTTTCCAGCACATCTTCCAAAAGGGTTAAATATTGGCGCATCATGCCATTATAATTACATTATGGAATTTTTATGCGATATTGACGCGCTTAAATCCGCCGCCGCCGATGCGGTGCGGCTTGCCGTCCAAAACGGCGCGGACGCCGCCGAAGCCGCCGCCTTTGAAAGCGGCGGCATGGAAGTGGAAACGCGCGGCGGTAAAATGGACGGCGCGCACATGAGCCGCGAACAGGGAATCTCCGTCACCGTGTATGCAAAAGGCGGCGAAGGCGCGGCAAGCGTGGGCGAATTGCGCCCCGCCGCCCTGAAAACCGCGGTGGAAAAAGCGCTCGTTATCGCCCGCGCCGCCGCCGCCGACCCGTGCGCCGGACTTGCCGACAAGGAGACGATGGCGTCCGAATTTCCCGATTTGTCGCTTTACCACCCGCGCGCGATTTCGGCGGATGAAGCGTTTTTGCTCGCCCGCGAATGCGAAGAAAGCGCGCGCGCGGCGCATCCCTCCGTTTGCCCCGAAAAAAGCGAGGCGGCATTTTCGTCCGGCGCGGCGCAAAGCGCCTACGCCAACAGCCACGGATTTTGCGCCGCCGAATCCTCCACATCGTATTCCATGAGCTGCCAAGCCATCGCCGAAAAAGACGGGCAAATGGAGCGGGACGGCTGGAGCGAAACGCGCCGCCAATTTTCGCTGCTCCCGCCCGCCGCCGCCACCGGAAAAAAAGCCGGAGAATTCGCCGCAAAACGGCTCGGCGCAAAAAAAATCCGCAGCTGCCGCGCCAATGTTTTGTTTTTAGCGCCCGCTTCCCATTCGCTAATTTACCACTTGGTCGGCGCGGCGTCCGGCGGCGCGTTATACCGCAAAACTTCGTGGTTGCTGGAAAAATTAAACGAACAAATATGCGCGCCGCATCTCAATATTGTGGAACGCCCGCACTTGCCCGGCGAAATGCGCAGCGCCGCGTTTGACGACGAAGGCGCGGCGACGGCGGAACGCATGATTGTAGAAAACGGCGTTTGGCGCGGGCGTTTTCTTTCCGCATATACCGCGCGCCGTCTCGGGACGCAAACCACCGCCAACGCGGGCGGCGCGCACAATTTGGAAGTGCGCGGCAAAACATTGCCGCTTGCGGAATTAATGAAAATGCTCGGCGCGGGGCTGGTCGTCACCGATTTAATGGGGCAGGGAATCAACCCGGTCACCGGCGATTATTCGCGCGGCGCGGCGGGTTTTTGGGCGGAAAACGGCGAAATCGTCCACCCCGTTTCGGAAGCGACTATCGCGGGAAATTTGTTGCAGATGCTGCCGAATATTGAAGCGTTGGGCGACGATGTCATGCGGCGCGGTTTGGCGCAGTGCGGTTCTATTTTGATTCCGGATTTAATGCTGGGCGGCGGCGGATGATACTTGACTTGGCGGCGCAAAGCCCGGAGGCGCGCTATCATTGGATGACGCAAACGGTGATTCCCCGCCCGGTTGCATGGATTTTAACCGAAAACGACGAAGGCGGATATAACCTCGCGCCCTTTTCGTATTTTAACGCGTTATGTTCCGCGCCCCCGCTTGTCGGCATTTCCATGTCCCGCAAGCCGGACGGCAAAACGCCCAAAGACACGCTGCGCAACATTCGCGCGCGCGGGCGTTTTACGATTCACATCGCCGCCGCCGCGCAGTTGCCGGATTTAAACGAAAGCTCGGCGGGCATGCCCTACGGCGAATCGGAAACGGCGCGGTTAAATATTAAAACGGAATCGTTCGGCGAATCGGTAAGAATTGCATGCGCGCCGCTGGCGATGTTTTGCGTTTTGCATAAAGAAATTGCGCTGGACGAAAACGACAACCAAAAATTAATATTAGGCGAGATTAAATTATTATACGCCGCCGATTCCGCCATGGAAAAAGACGCGAAAGGACGCGCCGTTATTTCCGCGAAAAAAGTAAATCCAATAGCGCGCTTGTCCGCCGGAAACTACGCCAAACTGGGCGAATTTATTTCGCTGGCGCGTCCGGCTTAAATAAAAAATTTAATCTTAACATGTTATTTTCGCGCAGGCGAAAATCCGGACCGACGGCGCAAGCCGCCTTATTTTTATTTGCGCCGCCGTTTCCGCTTTGCGGAAATTTTTAATACTCTCAATTATAAAAAACCCCCTCGCCGCGTATTTATTAGAAGCCAAACGCGCGCCGAAATTTACCGCGGCATGTAATCGGTAAAAAACGGAATAAATTTTTCCGCATAATTTATTATTTTTCGCCCGCCAAAAATTCCGCAAACTTTTTTTGGCGGGGAAAAGCCGCCGCCGATAACGCCGCCGCCGCCATGCCGCCGAGCAGGCGGAAAGGCAACTGACGCAAATGCCCGCCCGCTGCCAGCATGCCGGTCGCCGCCAACAATCGCAAGTGCGCGGGGGCGCGGCGGCGCGCGTATTTTGCCAGCGCGTTTTCAATGTTTTCGCCGTTTGCCAAAAACGCCGCCAAAGTTTTTGCGTCCGCCAAACCCATGTTTAATCCTTGCGCGCCCGCCGGATGCAGCATCGTCGCGCCCGCGCCCAACAGCGCAATTTTTCCATCGGCGAGCGGCGAAACATGGCGAATGCGCGGCGCGTAAATATATCGCGGCGAAGGCGAATGTATGCCAAACTCACCGCCGAAAATATCGTTGAGCCGCCGCATTAACGCATCGTCTTCCAACGCCGAAAGCCGCCCCGCCGCCGCGTCCGCCGCGCATAAAATAATTCCGATTTTTGCGTCCGCGCGCGGCACGATTGCCGCGATGCCGTCTTGCGTAAAACACTCCACCGCGCTGGCGTGCGGAAAATTGCGCGCTTGCGCGGAAAAACTGATTATCGTTTGGCGGCAATCCAGCGCGCGCGCGGCAAACGGCGGCGGCGTTTGGGGAAGCTCGCAGGCGACGAGCGCCGCCGCCGCTTCCGTTTCTTGCACGCCGTTTTCGGTTTGATAGATAATTTGCGCCGCATTTTTATTTTGCGAAATAGAAATGACTTTTGCCGGGGCGCAAAACGAACCGCCCAAACCCGCCGCCAATTGTTGATGGACGGCGCGGTGCGCAATGCCCCGCCCCAAAACGCCGCCGCGGATAGTCATGCCGCCCGGCGCGTTTTGGAAATTAACCCGGACGGTTTCCAACGGCGCGCCGTCCGCTTGCGCCCCCGCGTCTTGGAGAATTTTAACCGCCGCGGAATTGACAACGACCGATTTGCCGTCTTCGCCTTCGGCGGGATTTTGCCGCTCCAACACCAGCGTTTTGCCGCCGTTTTTTTCATGCAACGCGGCGAAAGCGAGTCCGCTGATTCCGCCGCCGACAACGCAAATTAACCGCGCATCCATGATTCAATTTCCGCCCGCGTTTTTGGCGCTTCGGCGAGTAATTCATATCCGCCGGGACGGACGGCGACGGCGTCTTCTATGCGGACGCCGATGCCGCGGTATGGCGGCGGAATATCTTCGGCGCGCGGAATATACAATCCCGGTTCCACGGTCAGCGTCATTCCGGTGCGCAAAATGCGCGGCTTGCCGTCCGCCTCGCGCATGCTTCCCGTATCATGCACATCCAAACCGATAAAATGCCCGATGCGGTGCATGTAAAAACGCCGGTATTGTTTTTTGGCGAAAATTGTTTTTGCGTTTCCTTTGCAAATTCCCAAACGCGCCAACCCCCGGCAAATCGCGCGCGCCGCCGCGTCTTCCACCGCGCTCCATCTCGCACCCGCGCGCACGGCGGCAAGCGCGCGCCGTTGCGCGGTTAGGACCGTGTCATAAACCGCCGCCTGCGCGGGAGAAAATTTTCCGCCCGCCGGAAAAGTGCGCGACATATCTCCGGCGTAAAACCCGCATTCCGCCCCCGCGTCAAGCAAAACTAAATCGCGGTTAAAGACGCGCCCGCTGTTTGCGCCGTAATGCAAAGTGCAGGCGTTTTCGCCCGCCGCGACAATCGGCGAAAAAGCATGGGTTGCATTGGCGGCGCGAAAGGCGGAAACGAGCGCGGCTTCTATTTCATATTCCGTTTTGGCTAGCGCCGCCGCCCGCATAGCGGCGCGGTGTCCGGCGGCGGTGGTTTCCGCCGCCCGCCGCAAGAGGGCAATTTCTTCCCCGTCTTTAATTGTGCGCATATCGTCCGCATGCGCCGAGACATCGCAAATCGCGCGCAACGCCCCGCCGCCCGCGCGGTTTTGCAATCGGCGCAATCGCGCGGCGGCGGATAATTTTTTATCCAAAACGGCGTCCGCGCCGGGCAGGCAATAAACGGCGGCGCGTTTGTTTAACAATTCTTCCAAACAAGAATCAAACTCCGCAATATCGCCGCTTTCAGCGATTTGTAAACGGCGGCGGGCGCGCAACGGACCCGCCCTTTCGCCTTCCCATTGTTCCGCGTTTTTGTCGCGCGGACGGCAAAGCAAGATTTCACGGCGAATGCGCCCGTTTTGCGCGTCCATCAAAAGCGCGCATTGCGGCTCGGTAAAACCGCAAAAATAATATAAATATCTGTCCGGCGAATACGGATGCGCGCAGTCGCGGCTTTTGGTTTTAACCGATGCGGCGGTTAAAACCAGCGCGCCGTTTCCGATTTTGCGCGCAAGGGTTTCGCGGCGGCGGCGAAAAACTGCGGGCGGGATTTGCGGAGTTAAGATTGCACCCACGGCAAGCCATGAAAACGCCAGCCGTTAACCCGGTTGCGGTGTCCGCCGCCGTCCAAATCGCCTTCAAAACCTTCCAAAACATTATACGCCAAGTGCCCGGCGGCGGCGGCGGCGGCGGCGGCGTGGTGCGAGCGGACTCCGCTGCGGCAGATAAACAAAAGCGGTTTGCCGGCATGCTGCGCAATTCGCGCGCAAAAATCGGGGTTAATCGCCATATCGGGAAAAATCTGCCATTCCACATGCACCGATTCCGGCACGCGCCCGACATACAACAATTCGGGTTCGGTGCGCACATCCACCAAAACCGCCCGCGCATCGGCGCGCAAGACGGCGTGCGCTTCCGGCGGCGGCAGCGCCCCGGCGTAAGAGAGGTTCATATCGCGCCGCCGCGCATCCGCCGCGGCGAGGCATTCTTTTGGGGACATGGCAGTCATGGCGTTTTTCCTGTGGCAAATATACGGTAGGCCGTCAGGGGCTCGAACCCTGGACCAACGGATTAAAAGTCCGCTGCTCTACCAACTGAGCTAACGACCCGCGCGTATTTTAACTTAAAACGCGGGATTTTCCGC
>JBPCWY010000141.1:0-8619 GCA_051009035.1 Gammaproteobacteria bacterium | reverse complement strand
CGGGCGAAGCGGACGAATTTGTATCCGTGGAAATAACGCCGTTTGAGCGCGCGTTGTCCATGGTCCAAAACGGCGAAATTACGGACGCCAAAACAGTCGCGGCTTTGTTATGGTTAAAAGTTTTCGGCGCGGACGAATAAAATATTGTTTGCAAACCCGCCCGCCGAAGTTTTGCAAACAACATTAAAAACGAAGCGATTAAATTTTAATCCCGCCCGTTTTTTGGCGGCGGCAATATTTACGCGGGCGGCGTTTGTTTTATAATTTCCGCCAAGGCGCGAAAGGGCAGCAGGACGCATTCGTGGCGGGCGGGGTATGCGACGACCGGCGAAAATATTTCCAACGCGGGTGCGGGGCGTTTTTGCAAAAACATATTTTCCGCTTCGGCGCACAGCATTTCTAAACCGGCGCGTTCCGAATCCCGCGCCGCAATATCCAAAATCAGCCGCATCGCCGCGCCGCATAAAACGCAGCCGCGCACTTCCTGCGCGATGCGCGTTATATTTTTTGCATCGCCGCGCGCCGACAACTGCACCGAATCGCCGCAAAGCGGGTTGTCCAAACGCGCGCGCAACACGCCGCGCCCGCAAAGCGGCTTGTCGTCCCGCCGCGTTTTTGCCAGCGCCATAATTTTGTCGTGGTAAAACGAATCGTTCATTGCAATATTTTTAACGCGCGCGCCGCGGCGGCGAGGGCGGCTTCAATATCTTCGGCGGTATTATAAGGCGCGATGCTAAACCGCGTGCAGCCGTTAATATTCCAATGGCGCATTAGCGGCTGCGCGCAGTGGTGTCCGCCGCGCGCCGCGACATTATGCATTGCTAAAATTTGGCAGATGTCGTGCGGGTGGGCGTTGGCGCAAAACGAAACAATCGGCGCGCCGTCCGCAACACCGAGCATGCGGACGCCGGGCATTTTTGCCAATCCTTCCCGCAACTCTTTCGCCAAAGCGCGGGTTTCAACGCGCGCGGCGGAAATGTTTTTCTTTTGCATCCATTTTAACGCCGCGGCAAAAGCGACGGCTTGCGAAATAGGCGGCGTGCCGGCTTCCCATTTGTGCGGCGCGGGGCGGCAGGTAAATTCTTCCATGCTCGCATGCGCCGCCATGCCGCCGCCGCCGCACGGGGGCGGTATGGAATCCAGCAATGTTTTGCGCCCCCATAAAACGCCGATTCCGTTTGGCGCATAGCATTTATGCCCGGAAAACGCGTAAAAATCCGCGCCCAACTTTTTCATATCCGGCATGCCGTGCGGCGCGTATTGCGCGCCGTCCGCGACAAGAATCGCGCCGCGGCTTTTGGCGATTTCGGCAAGGCGCGGCAAATTTGTAATTTCGCCGCTGACATTGGAAGCGTGGGAGACGGCGACGGCTTTAATATTACCGCGCGCCGCCGCGAACATTTTTTGCGCGGCGGGCAAGTCAACCGCGCCGGACGGTTTTGCGGGCAGGCGGCGCAATGCAAAACCGCGCCGCGCCGCGGCGATTTGCCATGGAATAATATTGCTGTGGTGGTTGTCCGCGGCGAGCCATACGGAATCGTTTTCGTTCATGGATTCGCAAACGCCGGCGGCAATCATGTTTAACGCCGCCGTTGCGCCGCCGCAAAAAACAATTTCATCCGCCGCCGCGCCGAGGGCGGCGGCGGTCGCGGCGCGCGCTTTTTCATATTCCGCCGTTGCGTCTTCCGCCCATGCATACACGCCGCGCCCGACATTTGCGCGCGCGCGGGAATCGTAAGCGGCGGCGGCGCGAATCACTTCCCGCGGCATCAGCGAAGTCGCCGCGTTGTCCAAGTAATGAACCGGGTTGCGCGACAATAACGGAATGCCGGCGCGAATGGCGGCGGCGTTCATTGTTTTGTTGCGGCGGAAAAACCGTCCGCATCGCTTTCCGAATCAACATCAAACAACGCGCCTTCTCCGGCTTTTGCTTCGGCGGCGGCGTATTGGGAAAACAAACTCCGCGCGCCCGCGTCTCCTTGCAGCGCGCGTATTGCGGCGAAATGCCGCCGCCCGAATAACGCGGGGTTGCCGCGTTTGCCGCCGCAAACCGGAACGGCGATGCCGTCTTCCGCCGAAACAAAAGCCGCTGCAACGGCGCGAATGTCGGCGGCGGAAACCAGCGGCATGTCGCCCAACATCACCAAAACGCCGTCCAAATTATTTTCCGCTTCCAGCGCGTCCAACCCGCAAATAATGGAAGACGCCATGCCGGTTTTATAACGGGCGTTTTCCACCGCGGGCAAGTTTAAATCTTTTACCGCGGCGGCGGTTTTTGCCGCGTCCATGCCGCAAACCATAACCGCTTGCTGCACGAAACCGCGCCGCCGCGCTTCCGCCAATGTTTTGGCGGCGTGAAAGATAAGAGGTTTGCCGCGCCATGGCATTAACAATTTATTTTTGCCGGGCATGCGTTTGGATATTCCGGCGGCGAGTAAAAGCGCGCCGATTTTTGGTTTGGCGGCGGGCGCGCGGCGAAACGGGCGCGCAGGAATATCGGCGAGCAATCCGCCCGCGCCCATCTTTGCAATTTCTTCGGAAGAAAGCGCCGCGCCCGAAAGCAGGCGGTCAAGCACCAAATCAAATCCGTTTAATTTCGGCGAGCGCGCGCAACCGGGCAAAACTACGCAGCGCGTATTGCCAATTTTTCCCAGCACGAGCAAATTGCCCGGGTCTACCGGCATGCCAACCCGTTCAATTTCGCCGCCGGCGGAGGCAATGGCGGCGGGAATTTCATCGCCTTCGTCGCATACCGCGCACGCCCCGGCAAAAAGCAAAACATCGGGCGGCGCGCGCATCGCTTCGGCAATTGCCTCGGCAACGGCATCGCGCCGGTGCGCGCATCTGTGTTCGCCGCGCAACGCGTTATTTCTTTCGGCGAGCCGCCGCGCGGTGAGCGCCGCGGTTTTATCCATTATTTTTTCGTCCGCCGCGGATAATTTTGTTTGGATTAAATCCACGGCGCGGGAAACAAAAGGACGGACGGAAAATATGTTTTTGCAATCCGCGGCGGCGCGGACATGTTGCGCCGGGACGGCGAACGGGATAATTTTAACCGTGCCGATAATGCCGTTTTTTTCGGTCCGCGCAAAAGGCGGGAGCGCGGCGAGCGTAATTTCCGGGCAAACGCGGTTTAATGCGGCGAGCGATTCCGCATCGTAAATTAATACGCCGTCCGTTTCGGCGCGCAAGTTTGCCCGCCCGTGCGCCGCTTTGTCGCGCAGCGCATGCGCGCCGCAAACGGCGGCGGCGACTGCGGCGGCGGCTTCGTCTTCGCGCATGTCGCCGGGTTCAATTTCGGCGGCGGCGATTTGCGCGGCGCCCGATTCTTTAATCTTCCGAATATCTTCGGCGGAAAGCATGCGCCCTTTGGGGATTTTTCCGCCTGCCGTCCGCAACGAGTGCGCGAGAATTTTGCCTTCCGCTTTTTCCGCGGCAATGATTAAAAATTTCATGCGCGGGAATAATGCGAAACCAATTGCGCGGCGACCGAGAGGGCGATTTCGCCCGCTGTTGTCGCGCCAATATCCAAACCGACCGGCGCATGAATGCGCGCGAGCAATTCTTCGCCGATGCCGTTTTCCATTAACCGCCGCCGCCGTTTTTCGTGCGTTTGTTTGGAACCGAGCGCGCCGACATATCCCGCGCCGCCGCGCAATGCGGCAATTAGCGCCGGGTCGTCAATTTTCGGGTCGTGCGCCAGCGCGACAAGCGCGGTTTGCCTGTCCCATTTTATTTTTTGCAGCGCGTCTTGCGGCCAGCATATTTTGCGCGGCGTGTTGGGAAAGCGAGATTCCGCCGCCCACGCGGCGCGCGGGTCAATGACGAGCGGGGCAAAATCCGCCGCCGCGGCGAGCGGCGCAAGCGCCTGCGCGATGTGGGTTGCGCCGATAATAAACAAACGGCGGCGGGGCGGAAAATGTTCCGTCAACACGCCGCCGCAAAAACCCGCGGCGGGCGCGTCCGCTTGTTTGTAAAATTTAACCGCGCCGGTTTTCGCGCATGTTTGCAGCGCGCATTCTTTTCGTTTTGCGATTGCGGCGAGCAGCTTTGCAATTTCTTTGCGGGCGGCGGAGCGGGCGGGCGGAAAAGGCGCGGTTAAAATTTCAATGCCGCCGCCGCAAGCCAAACCTTCACGCCACGCCGTTTCGTCCGCCACGCCGAACGAAAGCAGGCGGCATGCATTGTCGCGCATGCATTCGCGCGCCGCAAAAATCACTTCTTTTTCCACGCAACCGCCCGACACGGAACCGGCAAAACGCCCGTCTTCGCCGACTGCCATGCGCGCGCCGACCGGGCGCGGCGCGGAGTTCCAAGTTTTTGCCACAACCGCAACGGCGGTTTGCGTCCCGCCGCTTTGCCATTCGGCGGCGGTTTGCAACAGGGCGGCGGTTTCTTCGCAAATCATGCGCGTTGGCGGCGCGCGTTTTGCGGACGCCGCAAAACTTCCGCAAGTTGCATAATGGAACGGACATTGTGAATGGAATAAGTTTCGTTTGCGTATTGCGATAAAATTTTCGCGCCGCGCGCGAGCGGGGCGTAGCCGCCGTAACGCAACAGCGGGTTGAGCCAAATTAAACGGCGGCATGATTTTTGCAGCCGCTCCACTTCGGCGGCGAATGCGGAATCTTTAAAATTAACTTCCAAGCCGTCCGTGGCAAACAACGCGACCGCGTTTCCCGCGCCGCAGTAGCGCAGCCAATCGCGGTTAAATTCGCGCAACAGCGGGGTGAGGCGGGTGCCGCCGTCCCAATCTTTCGCCGCCGCCGCGATATATTTTGCCGCGCTTTCCGCATCGCCTCCGCGCGGGCGCAACGCGGTCAGGCGCGTGCCGAGTAAAAAAGCGTTTGTTTTAATTTTGCCGCCGGCGAGTATTCCGGCGGTAAAATGCAAAAAGGCGCGGGAATATTTTTCCATGGAACCGGAAATATCGGCGAGGATAATTAAGCGCGGTTTTTTTTCGGCGCGGCGAAAGCGGCGGTATTCGGCAATGTCGCCGCCGCGCGAAAGGGCGCGGCGGACGGTGCGGCGCATGTCCGTTTTTCCGCGCGCGGCGGATTGTTTACGCCGCGAAAAAAGCGGCGGCAATGCGGCGGCGGCGGTTTCGTTTATTTGGACTGCCGCCGCCCATTCTTCGCGGCTCATCGCGGCGAAATCTTTGCCGCGCAAATTTTCCGCCGCGGCGGCATGCAATTTTTCCGGTTTGGTTTCATGCCAGCCCGCCGCCGCATCGCCTCCATATTGCGGCGTTAAAAATTCCCCGCCGTTTTCCGCCGCGGCATCATCCGCATCCGCGCCGCGCCAAAATAAATCAAACGCCCGCCGGAACAGCGGCAGTTGTCCGCGTTTTTCTACAAACACCGTGGCGAGCGACCAAAATACATCGGCGCGGTTTTCCACGCCGGCAACCGAAAGCGCGGCGGCGGCGGGGGGGGGTTTGTGGATGCCGCCGACGAGTCCGAAAACGCGCAACAATGACGAAAACGCCGCCAAGTTATACAGCAACATGCCGCCGTCCGCGCGCCCGACAATTAAATTCGGCGGCAGCGGATTCGGATTAACATTTTTATCAACCATCGCCGCGCAGCAAATTTCCGACTCCGTATTCGCGCGCGCGCGCGATGTCGTCTTTGTATTTTAATAAAACGCCCAAAGTTTCGGCGGCGGTTTCTTCGCGCAAACCGCTTTCGTCCATGCGCAAAACCGCGCCCGCCCAATCTGCCGTTTCGGCGATGCCCGGCAATTTATACAAATCCAAAGTGCGCAAGCGGCGGACAAACGCGGTAATTTGCGCCGCCAGCGATTCATCAAGCGAGGGATGGTGCAGGCGGATAATTTCGGTCTCGCGCGCCGCCGCGGGAAAATCCACCCAGTGGTATAAACAGCGGCGTCTGAGCGCATCGTGAATCTCGCGCGAGCGGTTGGAAGTTAAAACAACCGGCGGCGGGACGTCGGTTTTAATCGTCCCCAATTCCGGGACGGTGATTTGCCATTCCGCCAGCAATTCCAAAAGATATGCTTCAAAGGGTTCGTCCGCGCGGTCAATTTCGTCAATCAACAAAACCGGGACCGGCTTTGCGGTTAACGCGCGCAACAACGGGCGGCGCAATAAAAATTCCTCGCCGTATAAATCTTTTGGCGCGGAATCGGGGCGCAGTTTTGCCGCCAGCAACTGGCGCGGATAATCCCAATCATAAACCGCGGCGGCGGCGTCAATGCCTTCATAACACTGCAAACGGACGAGCGGTTTTTGGAGCGCCTGCGCCAACGCCAGCGCGGCGGCGGTTTTTCCCACGCCGGCTTCGCCTTCCAACAACAGCGGGCGGCGCAACGCTACCGCCAAAAAAACCGCAACCGCCAAAGGGCGCGGTGCCAAATATCCCGCCGCTGCCAGCGCGGACATCACCCCGTCCGCCGATGCAAAAGAATCCGCCGCGCCGCCGGCGGTGTGCGGCGGATTATTTTTTTCGCGGGTTATGACAACGCCCGTTTTGCCAAAACCGAAACGAGGCGGGCGCGGTATTCGGGCGAACCGTGAATGTCGCCGAGCAATCCGGCGGCGGGGATTTGGACGCCTTCCAGCGCGGCGGCGGAAAAATCTTTATTCAGCGCGTCTTCCAATTCTTTCGCGCGAAAAACGCCGTTTTCGCCCGCGCCGGTAACCGCCGCGCGCGCGCCGTTTTTGGTCTTGGCGATAAACACGCCGACCAGCGCATAACGCGATGCGGGTTGCGGAAATTTGAGGTACGCCGCTTTTTCGGGGATGTCAAAATGCGCGTGCATGATGATTTCGTCTTCTTCCAAAGCGGTGGAAAACAAACCCGTAAAAAATTCGTCAGCAGTAATCGCGCCGCGTTTGTTCGTATGGACGCTGCCGCCCAAACCGAGCAGCGCGGCGGGATAATCCGCCGCCGGGTCGTTGTTTGCCAGCGAGCCGCCGACGGTGCCGCGGTTGCGCACTTGCGCGTCTCCGATGCCGTCCGCCAACGCCGCCAGCGCGGGGATTCGGTCCCGCACCAAAGCAGACGCGGCGACTTCGGCATGCGCCGTCATCGCGCCGATAACCAGCCCGCGTTTGTCGTCCTCGCGGATTCCGGTTAATTCGGAAAGGGCGGACAAATCGGCGAGCGCATCGGGCGAGGCGAGCCCCTGTTTGATGGTCGGCAAAAGCGTCATCCCGCCCGCCAGCGCCTTCGCGCCGCCGGACAAAAGTTTCGCCGCCTCTTCGGGAGTGGCGGGTTTGTGGTAGTTAAAGTTGTTCATGGGTTTTTCCTCGTTGGTTGTATAAGCGGACGGTTAGGCGTAACCGTCCATTCTTAATTGGCTAAAAATAACCGCTTCCACATCGGCGATAAGCCATTCGCCATTTTTGCGGAGGGGGTTTTTAATGCCGCGTTTTTTTAATACTGCGGCAACGGCCTTGCAATCGCGGCAGCATTCCGCATAACCGTCGGCATCAAGCGGGTAAGACAAAAAATCCGCTAAAATACTGTCATATACGCAGGCATGCCGCGGCGATAACATACGCAGAATTTTGGAACCGTAAGAAATGTGAAACCCTTTTACGGTTTGAATTGTTTCAATCGCCGTTTTCAATTTGCCGCCGCGCAACGCCGCCGCCGCTTTGCCGACAATTTGCGCCGTTTGCGCTTCGGTTTGGTATTTGTATACCATGCCGCGCACGCGGTTGCCGGTTTTTCCGCCCCATTTTAAGACATTGCGGATAAAATCATTTGTCCGTTTTACATCGTCCAATCCGTTTTTAAGCAACGCCGCGCCTTCGGTTTCCAAGTCCGCCGTGTTTTGTCCCGTGCCTTTTGTAACGCCGGAGACAAAGGCGCGGTATAGCCGCGGAAATTCCCGCAGTTCCAAAAATGCAAAACCCATGGAATTGCCGATAACCGTGATTTTCATAACTTTACAAACCCTTCGTTTTTGTAAAGAAAATAATCCCATTTTATGGTTTTTCTTTTAAAGTAGCCGAACACCGCCATTATGCTCCTACCGCCAACTTGCCCGAAATCGCCGAAAACATCCGCATCGCGTACTTGACGCGAGTAATTTTTTAGCAACTTTTTCGCATCCGGATACCTGCCGCCGGATTTAGTTTCGGGATAGGTAATCACGACTCCAAGAGACGCGTTGACATGGGCGGCAAGTTTATTGACTTCTTCATACGAAGTTCTGGCGTCGTTTTCATGCTCTATCGCCAACGACAAAAATTTTCCGCGACTGTGGGGCAACACTAACTTTTCCTCCTCCCGGTAGAATGCGCCGTCAATTTCCCAATAGTTGGTGCGATAGATCAAGTGGTATTCATTGGCGATTGCGCCGTAAACACCTTTTTCATTTTCCCAAAATTTGGTGTAATCCTTATAGGATTTTTCATTCCATATTTTGACAAGGCGCGCAGAAAAGCGGGCGAGAATTTTCTCGACAGTGTCGCGGAATTCTTCCGGAGTAATAATAAGCGCAGTCATTACGCCGCCGCCTTTTGAATCGCGTCCCATACCCGGAACGGAGTCGCGGGCATGTTAATGTCTTCTACGCCTTTTTCCAATAGCGCGTCTAATACCGCGTTGATTACCGCGGGAGGGGAGCCGATTGCGCCTACTTCGC
>JBPCWY010000140.1:0-6150 GCA_051009035.1 Gammaproteobacteria bacterium | reverse complement strand
GCACTGCCAGTGAACCGCCGGGCCTCGAGAGCGCCACGTCGCCGGCAGGAGCGGTCCAGTCACGGGCAAGCCGCAGCGGGCGCAGCGGAAGGGATCATCCCAGGATGGCGTCACTGCTTCTCCACGGCCGCATCGTACTCGCCCTTGAGCCGCTCCATGACGGCCTTGAACGAGATCCCCTTGAGACTGAGGCTTTCCATCCCCTTCTCTGCGGGCTCAACCATCAGGATTCGGTGCGCCGCGTCCTTGGCCCCCTTGAAGTACGCGTCGTAGTACGCCTTGTCGCGCACCATCGGACCCTTGGGCTTCGGCGCCTGGGCGGCCGTGCACGTCTCGAAGTGGCAAGAGTAGGTCTCGACGGCCTCCTGGCCTCGCATCAGGCGACTCACTTGCGGGACCTCCTCAGGACCACTTCGGCCAGCCCGCAACACATGCCCCTTGATGATGTGCTCGCCAGCAGACGAGGGCTCCCAATCCATCGGGATGTTCTTGTCGTTCGCGGTCTTCGCCCAGAAGACCGCTTCGCCGCAGCGCTTGCACTTGGACTGGCGAATCACCAGAGCCCTCGGCCTGTGCGCACCCCGCGGTCATCGACCGGTCGGTTGATCCACTGCGGAGGACGAGGACGTCGACATTTCTGGCAACGACGATAGCGGCGAAAGCTTCCCCCCGGCATAACCCGAACTCCGGGCTTCCGCCCGCAGTCCACGCACCTGCCCGTCTCGAGCCAACACTGACGAACTCGCGCCGCAATCCCGATCATCCGTAGTCCCTCCCCGCCTGCTCTAGCGTTCCTACTGCCCCGAGGAGGCAATCCAGGCACAGTCCCGTGCTGTTGCATCCCCCCTCATTGATAACCACCACCACTCGCGGGTTGATCCATCTCGACTCGGTGTAGAGAGAACCATCTACTGCCGTGTGTTCCTCGCTGCGGTGTGTGTGACTGTGGGGACACGGCCGGCCGCCGTACTCGGAGCATTCGACGTCGAAGTCGATACGCCAAGGGTTGTCTTCCCACAGGCAACCCGTATCGAACGAGAAGCTCTTCGCCATCAACTGATATCTTTTCGAGCATCCTCCAGCGTCACGTCGGGCAGCCGCCAATACTCCTCGGCCGTCACCCGCGTGGCCTGCTTGCAGCGCGAGCAGTTGACCATCAGAGGCAACACCCCCGGCTGACCGAGCGCGTAGGGCCGGTTGTCCGGCAGCAGTACCGGCCGCCCCTGGCACGATGGCGTTCTACAGGTCAGGATCTTCATCAAACTCGCCTCCAAGGTACTGCCGTTGTTCATAGAGTACCTGGTCATCGCGCACAGCCGGCTCGAACACCAGCGGCTCCGGCTTCTTCAGATCGAACAGCTCGAGCACGCCCAGCACCGGATACGTGATCACCAACGGTGGGGGCGGGGGAATCGTCACGTCGAGCACTGCGCCATCGCGTGTTACGAGCTTGGCTTTCATGCTGGGAACTCCCGCACGCGCAGATCCTCGGGCCACTCGGAGGGGTCTGAGCCTTTCCTGGAAAGCGGCCAGCAGTAGCCGTCTTCGTTCCCGTGGGCGCAGCAACGCGCACACGCTGGCTGCTGGCCGCCGTGACCCTCATACTCCCCGACGCAGACTGCTCGCCCGCATTCCGGAGCCTCGGTCGCGCAGCGAACGCTCGTGCCGAGCTGCTTCACGAAGCACGCAACCCTCGCCTCGCGGCACTGCCTGATCGTGCTGCGCGCCCACTCCACGTCGAAGGGGCGCGCGCCGGGGCCACTCTCTCCGCCGACGATGATCCAGTCAAGCGGCGATAGACAGCAGTCGCCGCGACAGTTGACGGATGCGCCCTCACAATGCCCCGGCGGATGCCACCAAGCACCGTCGATGTCGACGCAGTGCCCAGGGATGCCCGACGGCCAGAGATGGCCAGCGAAGGCGACTGGCCCCAGCGCCGGCTCGTAGCTAATGAAGCGCCGCGCCGCGGCCGTCTGGAGCAGCTCGAGTATCCGCTCATCCGCCGTCGCCTGATCCTCGACGGAGGCGCCCTCCCACACGTTCGGAAGCGGCCACGGGCGACGCAGCGGCGCCTCGATTCGCTCTCCCGCACCGTCCTTCCATGCGCGGTGCATGCAGAACTCGGCCTCGGCGCTCGATCCCTCCAGGGGAGCCCACATGGTCTCGACCTCCCGAGCCACCCAGACCATGAAGTCGCGGCGGCGCGCCGGTCGCTTCGTGAGCACCTGGAAGGTGTGGTGCTGCGCCGCGGCCATGACGCCGTAGACCGCTGCGATGTCGCGGAAGTCGAGCGCCTCGTGGAACAGGTCGCTCATCGAGTTGACGAAGATCTTCTGCGGCTTCCGCCAGCGCAGCGGCTCGTCGAGTTTCTCGGGGATCAGCTCGACACGGCCCGTCCAGTGACCGCGGCGACCAGTCTGGACCGCTCCCGTCTGCGAGTGCCGCGGCGATCCGTCAGCGAAACCCTCGTAGCTCTGACCGGGCCCAGAGAAGCGTGTCGCTATCCGTTCTGCATAGCAGTTGCGGCAGCCCTCGGAGACGCGCGAGCACCCGCGCACGGGGTTCCAGGTTCGATCAGTCCACTCGATCTTCGACAAAGTCCACCCTCAGCGCCACGCGCCCAATGTCCAATTCAGCCACAGCCGCGACCAGCCGCGTGATGGATACCGGCCTTTTCGGTCCCGGCTTCGAGGTATCGATCGCCACTGGCCTCGGGTGATCCATGTGACTCGGATCTGAGTGCGAGTGACGACCGCGCGTGGCTCGTGCGTGCCTCACGCACCCCTCACAAGTCGCATAGATCCTCAAGGAGTTCAATCGCGGCGCTTAAATCATCCCGCAGGCGCTTGGCATCGTCCAGCGATCCGATCTCCCACGCATCGCACCGATGCGGCAACCAGAAGTATGGGCCACGCGAATTGGCGGGAGCGTGCACTCCTTCTAGCGGCGGCGGCGGATCGCTCGCGGGCCCTTCGAGCCATCGTTCCAGAGCGGCCGTGGCCTTCGCGATATCGTCGGTGCACTGTAAATCGTGGTCGTAACTCAATGGACCCTCGGCGTCCTGAACGCGATCCACACCTGACCCTTCGGCACATCATCATCCGCGATGAACACGATCGGGACCGCGCCCAGGAACTTCGAGCCGAACGTGATCATCATCGTGTTGTTCTTGGTGCCGCCGTAGCCTTCGGTGCCAGACACGTCATCGCGCAGCGCGTGCCAGTCCTCGACGCTCAGGCCTGCCTCCTCGGGAATCGCGATGGAGTTCCTGTGGGATAGCTGCTCGAGCACGAAGACGATCTCATCGGCCGTGGCCTTGCGGATCGGCGCGCGCAGGCCGTCGGTGGCCATCTCCCAATGGTAATGCCGGTCGCTAGTCCAGCCGATCACTCTTCAACCTTTACGGATGGAGATACTGCACGACGATCGGCCATAAACACCGCATACGTCTCTGGCCGAGCGCGCCGATAGACGCGCACTGTTACCCAGAAATGCCACCACGAGAACGCCGCCAGCCCATCGCGCCAGTCCAGTTCTAGCATTGGCCGCCACGATCGAATGCTGAGCCCCGCTCCAAGGAGAATGCTGGCGCCTGGCGTGATGCGGTCCACATCCATGACTGTAAGATTAGCCTAATCTAACAGATTGTCAAGCAAAATGAGTTGGTAGCCCAGGCGGGATTCGAACCCGCGTCACCGGATAGAGAGTCCGGGAGACTCAACCGCTGTCCTACTGGGCCTTGGTAGGGTCGGGCGGATTCGAACCGCCGTTGCCGGGATGAAAGCCCGGTAGACTCGGCCCCTGTCTGACGACCCCGTAGCCGGGAGCTTGCCTCGTCTCCCGATGGTGGCCCCTCTGCGTCCGGCAGGCCATGTCTGACTGACCTATACCCCACAGTCGCTTTTCTGTTGCTCGAGCAAAAAGCCCTGCTTCCAGCGCGTGCCGGGCGTCCATTGCCACTCCCCGTCCAAGGAGAGTGTATCACACAGTCGTCAAGTACGACTAGCGCTTGAGGCGGGCCTTCATCGCGCCCAGGCGACCCGAGCCCCTCTCCTCCTCCTCGGGGGTCGGAGTCGCTCGCGGCCGCGCCAGGCCGGCCAGGCCACCACCTGACGTCGGCTTCGCGGTCCGCGACCGCGGCGGCTTGTTCTTCTTCAGGATGTCGGCTGACCGCGCAGCCTTTGCCTCGTCGTGCTCCGCTGGCGCTGATGCCGAGGATCTCTGGGGCGCGGTTCTCTTCACCCACATGCCTTTGCGGTACACGTAGTCGCCAGACGGATGGACGTCGCCTTCCTTGGCCATCGACTTACCTCCTCAGCTTGTCTTTCATGGCGGCGAGCCGGCCGCCCTTGGCCCGCTTCATCGCCTTGCCGACCTGGCGCTTCCGCTGCGCCTTCTCGCCCTCGACGAGCGAGTTGTACTGCGTCGTGCGCTCGTCGTCGGTGGCGTCGCGTTCCTTCATGCCGGCCGAGTAGTAGCGCGACATCCGGTGGACTCTGCTCTCAGCCATCGGCTTCCTCCGTGGCGCCGATCGTAGTCATCGGCTCGTATGTGGCCTCGAAGATGTTCGGGGTGTAGGGATGGAACGCCCCGTCCGGACGTCGGACGATCCAATCACCATGCCTAACAATGTGTTGGCCATCGGGCGTCGGAATTGTCAGCTCGATATACGGTCCATCCTCTCCGCATCGATCCGAGAACTCGGCTGAGTAGCGTCCCGGGTTGTCAGGGCTGATCACATCGCCCAGCAGGTTGCACACGTCGCTCCATGTCACCCACCGAAGCCGCACGGCCCGGATCTCCATGGATCGGCTTCGGAATCTCTGTCCGTTGCCCTCGGTCATGGGTCTCTTGCCGGGCCGCGACACCACCACCGGATTGGGCGGGCTGTCCGTCACCCGGATCGTGATTGCCTTCTCAGCCATCGGCTTCCTCCGCAATCGGGTCGTAGGTGGCTTCGAAGATGTCGGGCTTGCAAGGGTACAGCTCGCCCTTCACTCCGCGAATGATCCAGTCGTCCCACGCGACACGATGGACACCCTCCAGCGTGCCGATGCACAGCCGCTGTCGTGCGGGGTCAGCGGCGTCACTGAACAGGGAGCCCTCCTCACCGCTGAACAGGGAGCCCTCCTCACCGCGCTCGCGCTGCCATGCCTCGTTCAACCAGTTCGGCCATTCCGAGTTGCCTAACCACCGCTCCTCGGTCATCTGAAACGCTTCGATCTCCACCGGCTTCTTTCGAAATCGACCCATCAACTCGCCTCGTACTTTTGATGGAACGTGTTTGGTCCTTCGACATCGACCGGATCTCCGTCGGCGTTGATGATTATGTAGAAGCCTGGACTAAGGCCGGTGCGGTAACGTCTGCCCTTCAGGGCGATGTCGAAGAACACCGCCTCACTATAGCGTCCCTGAAGAGATGCTAGGTCGTTAGGCGAATACTGAATGCCGAACGGGAGCGGCTTGTCCGGCTCGAAATCGAATACCGCGGCGGCTACGCCATCGCCCGGACGAATCCGAATCGGAAACGCGGTCATCAGCTCACCTGCACTTTCTTGCGCTCGCGCTTGAGCTTCCCCTTCATCGCATCGAGGCGACCCGACGTCCGCTTCCGCGCCTCGCCCAGGTACTCGTCGAGCGTCTTCTCGTCAGGACACTCCCTACGCGCTGCAGACGGATTCGACTTGCAGAGCTGGAAGAATGCCTGCTGGCGGGTGGACTTGAATGGCATTATGCCGCGCCTCGTGGATTCTGATCTCGAAGGCGTGCCGGCTCGACGAATGGCAACACCCGCGCGCGTGGCCTCGTGATCTGCCCGAGAATCCGCTCGAAGCGTGCGCGCTCAGCCACAGAGGCCAGGAAGCACCCTACGCCGACGCCGACCATGAAGATCACGAAGTAGGTCACGCTCCCACCTGGAAGTAGCTCCCGCAGGCAAGACAACGGCGCTCATGCTCCGTGCCGCCCGCCATGGGCACCCACAATTGCCGCGTGTCCGTCGAGTGACAGTGCGGGCACTTGTAGGCGATCAGCCATTGAGCCACGAGGATGACGATCATCAACCCAGCGCCGACGAGGAACCAGAGGGCGAACTGTGTCGTCACGGTCGCCTCAGCTTCTCTTGCACCTTCCGGATGTCTTCCGCGGTCT
>JBPCWY010000139.1:0-16607 GCA_051009035.1 Gammaproteobacteria bacterium | reverse complement strand
CGGCGGAGGATTGATTATTTTTGCGGGATTAATATCGCTCCCCAAACCCAAACGGCGAAAAAAACGCGCAAAATAAACGGCGCGTTTTCGCCCCGCCCGCCGCGGTTTTTAATGTTAGGCAATATTTTATAAATGCGCGAAAAAACGGGCGCGTTATTATTTTCCGCAAAAATGTTTTGTTGCGTTTTCATTCCGGCAAAACGAAAATTTTCTAAGCGGAAATATCATGCGCGGTTTTGGAATGTTGGAAGTTTTCGTTTTTGGCGAAAACGGAGGCGGATAAAAAAGTTTACGCCTTGCCTTTCCACGGGACGAGTTTGGATTCTAATTTGCGCATGCCGACATCTATGCCCGCGCCGCCGATAATGCCGATGATGATGATGCCCAAAAAGACCAGCGCGGTATCCAAAAATTTCCCCGCAACGGTAATCATATAACCGATGCCGGAATTTGCGCCGACCAATTCGGCGGCGACCAAAGTGCCCCAGCATACGCCCATCGCCACGCGCATGCCGGTGAAAATTTCCGGCAAAGCATTCGGCAAAATGACGCGCAGCAATACTTGTTTTTTAGACGCGCCCAAAGTGTAGGCGGCGTGGATTTTTGACAGGCGGATATTTTGCACGCCCGCCCTTGCCGACAATACCATCACCCACAACGCCGCCAAAAACAGCAGCCAAATTTTGGATTTATCGCCGATGCCGAACCAAATGATGGCGACCGGAATTAACGCAAGCGGCGGAATGGGGCGCATAAATTCTACAATCGGGGTGAATATGCCGTTCCAAAAACGCGACAAACCCATCGCAAAACCGATTGGGATTCCGAACAGGCAACCGAGCACAAAACCAAACATCAAACGATAAACGCTGACGCCGATATGCTCCAACAGGGGCGTGTTGCGGTATCCGTCCGTTAGCAAAGTAACAAACGCGTTCCATGTCGTCGCCGGCGAAGGAAAGAAAATCGGATTCGTCCATTCCAAAAAAGACGCGACCGTCCACAGCAAACCGACGAGCGCGACCGAAACGATGTTCCAAAACAACCCGCCTTTCGCCGCCGCCGGGTCGCCGAAGGTCACCGTTTTGCGCTCCTCTTCGCCCGCCTTTTTGACGCCGAGTTTGACGAGGAGGGCGTCCGCGGAAAATGCGCGCGGTTTATCCGGCATTTTCCCGCTTCCCCATAATATCTTCTTCCATTTCCCAAATCATGGAAAGAATCTCCTCGCGCTTTGCCGTATATTCGGCCGTGTTTTTAATGTCGCGCAAGCTTTCGCCCAAACCGCGCCGCGCAAACGGCAGGCGGTATTCGCGCTCAATGCGCCCCGGACGCGGCGCCATCACAAACAAACGCTCGCCCAAAAAAAGCGCTTCTTCCACGCTGTGCGTAATTAAAATAATCGTCTTTTTTGTTTCGTTCCAGATTTTCAAAATCAAGCCCTGCATTTTTTCGCGCGTCAGCGCGTCCAACGCGCCGAGCGGCTCGTCCATGAGAATCAAATCCGGCTCGTTCGCCAAACAGCGCGCCAATGCAACGCGCTGCTGCATGCCGCCGGACAATTCATAAACCGCTTTTTCGCCGAAACCTTGCAATCCGACGGTGTCCAAATAGTGTTCTACAATGCCGGCGATTTCTTTTTTTGCCATGCCTTTCATTTGCGGTCCGAAGCCGATGTTTTCCGCGACCGTCATCCACTCAAACAGCGCGCCTTGCTGGAATACCATGCCGCGCTCCGGACCCGGACCGGAGATGTCTTTTACGACTCCCCGCGCGGCATCGGGACCGGAAATTGCGCCGCCGCCAAAACTCGCCTGCCCCGCAGTCGGCGCGAGAAATCCCGCGACAATATTTAACAAAGTCGTTTTGCCGCAACCGGAAGGTCCCAGCACCGTCAGTAATTCGCCCGGTGCCAAAGCAAAAGAAATATCGCGCAACGCCTCCACCTCGCCGCCGCCGGGGAGATGGTAAATCATGCTCAGATTTTTTATGGAAAGTTCGGACATGGCGCGCTTGTGGCGGAGTTCGGATTTAAAACACTGCAATTTCCGCAAAAAAACCGCGCCGCGCCGATTCCCAATACGGGAAACGGGATTGACGCCGATGAATTGGCGTCAAGTTGGGCGGCGGATTCGGGCATAAAATTTTCCTTCGGGTGCTTCTCCATATTATACCCTTCCGCCGCCATTTTCGGCAATATCGGAAAATATTTATTCAAGGCGAAACGGGGCGGGGCGGATTTGGGGCGCTTTTTCCGATTTCGTCCGCATGCCGGTCCGCATGCCGTCAAGTGCGGAGTTTTCTCACCCGCGTATTTTCCGGGTCGTAGCGGCATTCCGCGACAACTTTTGCCGCGCAAATTTTTCCCAAGATAAGCGCGCCGATTTCTCCGCCGCTTTCCGCGTAATCGGATTCCACAAAACCCATCGCCAGATTCTCCCGCACCCGATGCCCGAAAGCCGCCGAGGTCACGCTGCCTATCGTCCGCCCATTTGCCAGCAACGCGTCTCCCGGTTGCGCCGGGGCGTCGGCGCAATCCACCGCCAGCGAAACAAAACGCCGTTTCCGTTTTTTTTCGCGCGCCGACAACGCGTCCTTGCCCAAAAAATCCTTGTCCATATTAACAAAGCGTCCCAAGCCGCTTTCAAACGGGTCGTATTCGGTAAGCAAATCCGCCTTCCAATGGCGGTATCCTTTTTCCAGCCGCATTGATTCCGCCGCATGCGAACCGAAAAGCCGTAACGCCGGTTGCCCCGCTTCCCGCAATAAATCAAAAGCAAGATTAAGTTGTTCGTTGGGAATATGCAGCTCCCATGCCAATTCGCCGGAAAACGAAACCGCGAACGCCGCCGCCGCCACGGGACCTATTTTCACCCGCCGCGCCGTCAGCCAGCCAAAGCCGTCCGCCGACCAATCTTCGCACGGTGCTGCGCGCGACAAAATCGCCCGCGCTTGCGGTCCCGCCAGCACCAAACTTGTCATCGTGTTGGTCATGCTTTCAATTTCAACGCTACCGTTGCCGGGCAAATGCGCGGCCAGCCAATCCATGTCATGAGATTCCGCCGCCGCCGCCGAGCCCAGCCATACGCAGCCCTTTTCCAAATTCGCCAAGGTTGCCTCCATTTTTACCGTCCCCTGCGCGTTCAAAAAATACGCCAGCGACACTTTGCCAATCTTGCGCGAAATGCGCGAACAACTCAACGCATCCAGCCAATCATGCACTCCCGCGCCGCGCAATATAAAGCGGTTGAAGCCCGAAACTTCGCACAATCCGGCGGCGTTTTGCACTGCGGCAACTTCGTCCGCGACTATTTCATGGGTGTTGTTGAAACGAAAACTGTGCCGCTCTTCAAAATCGTCGTCCGGCTTGAAAAATGCGGCGCGTTCCCAGCCATTGACGACGCCGAAGCATGCCCCCGCCGCTTTTAGCCGGTGGTACAGCGGCGTAGTTTTGGCGGGGCGTCCGGCGGGGCGGTGTTCGTGCGGCATGTGAAACCGGAATTCGTTTTGATATTCCTGCCGCGCCATGACGGCGGTAAATTCCGGCGTTGCATGGCGGGTGAAGCGGCGCGGATCCAGCGCCCAAGTATCGTAGCACGCTTCGCCATGCGCGATGATTTGCGCCAGCAGCCAGCCATGTCCGCCGCCTTCGCCCAGCCCGGCGCGCAGTCCGTTGATGCAATAGGCGTTTTGTTTGCCGGGAGTCGGTCCGACCAGCGGCAAACCGTCCGGCGTGTAGGTAATCGGACCATTAACCACCGTCTGAATGCCCGCCTCTTGCAGGACCGGCAAGCGGTTAAATGCGCCTTCCATCACGTCGCTCACGCGCTCCAAATTGTCCGGACACAATGCCATGGTGAAATTCGGGGGAATCCCTCCCATGCCCCAGCTGCGGCAATTTTGTTCGTAAAATCCGACCAGCAGCCCCTGTTTTTCCTGCCGCGAATAAAAATCGTCATGCGGGCAGCGAATCGTCGGCAACGGATGTCCCGCCGCGGCGACTTGCGCCAAAGGTTCGGTCAGCATATATTGATGCTCCATGCAGGCGACCGGAAGTTCCATTCCCATCATCGCCGCGATTTCGTTGCAACGATAACCGGCGGCATTGACCACAATATCGGCGCGCACTTCGCCCTGCCGGGTATCAACGCGCCAATTGCCGCCGGGCAATTGGGTTAATCCGGTGACGGGATTGAAACGCACGACCTCGGCGCCGGCCTTGCGGGCGCGATGCGCCAAAGTTTGGCAGAGCTGGGTCGGGTCAATATGGCCGTCATGCGGATCCCACAACGCGCCCAACAGTCCGCCGGTGTTGAGTAACGGGTGCCGGCGGCGGCATTCGGCGGGGTCCAGCAACTCAAGTTCAACGCCCATACCGCGGGCAACGCTGATGAAATGGCGGTAGCCGTCAAGATGTTCCGGAGTTGTCGCCAGCCGCAAACTGCCGCAACCGTAATGATAGCCGACGGGCATGTCGGGGTCGGCGGCGAGTTCGCGATATAAAGCGATAGAGCGGCTTTTTAATCCGACCATCACCTGGTTTGCGCCGAAACTTGTAACTTGCGCGGCGGAATGCCAGGTCGTGCCGGAAGTCAATTCGTCCCGTTCAATCAACAGGCAATCGGTGATGCCTTCGCGGGTCAGATGATAGATTGTGGAGCAACCAGCGATCCCCCCGCCGATAACGGCTACCCGGGTTTGGGATCGCACGGTGACTCCCCAATCAATTTAGATTATTTGACTTTTTTCAAAAAACTAGTGTCAAAGGCGTGGTTGTAACTGTCCAGGGAGGTTTGGGTTTCGCCTTTTTCCTTGAAGAAATCGGCGACTTGTTTGGACATAGATTGCGCCGTTCCGTCTAGCCATGCCGAAGACAATTGCGCGTCTTTGGACGGGAACGAAAAAGAACCGCCCGCGCCCAGATACGATTTTACCGCCGATTCGTCCAGCGAGGACGCTTTTTGCAGCGTGTCCCAATAGGCGTTGGGGTTTTCGGCGAAAGCGCGGTTGGCGTCTTCGGTCGTCTGCAAAAACTTCACCACCATATCGGGGTAGTTTTCGGCAAATTCTTCGGTAACGGAAATTACATCAAAGCTTAGAATGCCGACGTTTTCCTGGTGCGAAGCGGTCATGAGAACGCGTCCTTCCGCTCTAATTTTGTCCAGCGCGCCGCCAAAAGCGCAAGCGATATCCACCTGACCGGACAAAAACGCCGCCGCCGCATCGTTGCCTCCGGATACCGGGATAATTTCCACGTCGTTTGCCGAAACGCCGTAATATTCCAGATTCCGCAACAGTTTGTAATGCGTTACATTGCCGACCGGCGTGGCGATTTTCAACCCTTTCAGCGATTTTTTCGTCATCGCCGCCGTAGAAAAATCAAAATTGGCGTCGTTATGCACCACGCAATTGTCCGCCCCGGCGTATTCCACCGCGACTCCGACAACTTTGATGGGCAATCCTTGCGTGACGGCGTTAACAAACGGCGTTAACCCTTGCGAGTAGGAGATTTGCACATCGCCGGACGCCATTGCGGCGCTCATGGCGTTGCCGTTGTCAAACGCCCGCCAATTGACTTTGACGCCCAACTCCTTGTCGTAGGTTTCTTCCAGTTGCGCGATTTGGTTTGGCGTCGGCCACTCCAAAAAATACGCCACTGTAATTTCGTCCAGCGCATGCGCGACATTCGCCAGCGGCGCGGAAAGCGCTACGGATGCCGCCAGTAAGCCCCGCAAAAATGTGCTTGTTTTTTTCGTGTTTTTCATTGTGTCTCCTTTTGAGAGTGGTAAAAATAACCGAGTAAAACTTGTGATTCGCCGCTTGGGCGGAATCTCTCCGCGCGCCATTTTACCCCATTTTCGGATTAATGCAACAAAATCGCAATAAAATCCGCGTTTTTTTTTGCCGCCCGTCCGTTTGGGCGCATTTTGACGGAGTTTTTCGGCAAAACCGCGCAAAACCCCGCTAAAACCCCGCCGTCCGCCGCGTTTTAATCCGTCCCGCCGCAATCCCGCCGCAACGCCGTATAATACGAAAAAATCCCACCGGAGAATAGCCATGCCAAAAACCGCCCCCAAATCCGCCCCGCCGTTTCAAGGCGCTTCCGCCGCCGTTGACGCGGAAATGTTGCGCCCGTTTCCCAATTCGCGCAAAATCTACGCGCAGGGCAGCCGCCCGGATATTCGCGCGCCGTTCCGCGAAATCGCCCTCTCGCCCACGAATACCGGCGGCGAAACGCGCGATAATTCGCCCCTTTGCGTCTACGATACTTCCGGACCCTATACCGACCCGGACGCCGTGATTGACATTCGCGCCGGTTTGGCGCGGCGGCGCGAAAAATGGGTAACGGAGCGCGGCGATACCGTTTTGCTTGACGCGCCTTCTTCGCAATTTGGACGGGCGCGCGCCGAAAACGCCAATACCGCCGTTTTGCGTTTTCCTTCGCCGCCGCGTCCGCGCCGCGCCCAAAACGGCAAATGCGTCACC
This sequence comes from Gammaproteobacteria bacterium, assembly GCA_051009035.1. Taxonomy (GTDB): domain Bacteria; phylum Pseudomonadota; class Gammaproteobacteria; order Tethybacterales; family Persebacteraceae; genus Persebacter. The sequence goes on along the minus strand of JBPCWY010000139.1, from coordinate 10,124 downwards.
CAGATGCATTACGCCCGGAGCGGAATCGTCACCCCCGAAATGGAATGCATCGCGCTGCGCGAAAACCTGCACCGCGCCGAAAAAGCGCACGCCGGCAACAATTTTGGCGCGTCCCTGCCGCCGCGCGTCACGGCGGAATTTGTGCGCGATGAAGTAGCGCGCGGGCGGGCGATTATCCCCGCCAATATCAACCACCCGGAAGCGGAGCCGATGATTATCGGGCGCAATTTTTTGGTGAAAGTCAACGCCAATATCGGCAATTCCGCGGTGTTTTCCGGCATCGGCGAAGAAATTGAAAAAATGGCGCGCGCCGTCCGCTGGGGCGCGGATACCATCATGGATTTGTCCACCGGCAAAAACATCCACGAAACGCGCGAGTGGATTATCCGCAATTCGCCCGCCCCCGTCGGCACCGTCCCCATCTACCAAGCGTTGGAAAAAGTCGGCGGCAAAGCCGAAGAACTGACTTGGGAAATTTTCCGCGATACGCTGGTGGAGCAGGCGGAGCAGGGCGTGGATTATTTTACGATTCATGCGGGCGTGCGGCTGGCGTTTGTGCCGCTCACCGCAAAGCGCATGACCGGCATCGTTTCGCGCGGCGGTTCCATTATGGCGAAGTGGTGTTTGTCGCACCACGCGGAAAGTTTTTTATACGAAAACTTCGCCGAAATTTGCGAAATTATGCGCGCCTACGACATTAGTTTTTCGCTGGGAGACGGCTTGCGTCCCGGCGCGGTTGCGGACGCCAACGACGAAGCGCAGTTTGCCGAATTGAAAACGCTGGGCGAACTCACCAAAATCGCGTGGGAAAACGACGTGCAAACAATGATTGAAGGCCCCGGACATGTGCCGATGCAATTAATTAAAGAAAACATGGACCGGCAATTGAGCGAATGTTTTGAAGCGCCGTTTTACACGCTCGGCCCGCTGGTGACGGATATTGCGCCCGGCTACGACCACATTACTTCGGCAATCGGCGCCGCGCAAATCGGCTGGTTCGGCACGGCGATGCTGTGTTATGTAACGCCCAAAGAACATTTGGGTTTGCCGGACAAAGACGATGTCAAAACCGGAATCATCACCTACAAAATCGCGGCGCACGCCGCCGATTTGGCGAAGGGGCATCCGGCGGCGCAGGCGCGGGACGATGCGTTGTCGCGCGCGCGTTTTGAATTTCGCTGGGAAGACCAGTTTAATTTAAGTTTGGACCCGGACACGGCGCGCGCCTACCACGACCAAACCCTGCCGCAACAATCGGCAAAAGTCGCGCATTTTTGTTCCATGTGCGGCCCGAAATTCTGCTCCATGAAAATCACGCAGGAAATCCGCGAATACGCCGCCAAACAAGGCGCGGACCCCGCCGCCGCCAAACAAAAAGGAATGCACGAAAAAGCCGTAGAATTCCGCCAAAAAGGCGGGGAGATTTACGGGTGAAAAAACCGAAAAATTTTTTTTGCGCTTTGTGCGGCGGCGGGGTATTTTCCATATTAAGCGAAAAAGACAGGCGCGGCGGCGATTTGCAGTCGGTGGTTTGCGAAGGATGCGGTTTGGTGGCGAACCGCCCGATTCCAAGCGAAAGCGAATTGGCGGCGTTTTACGCCGAACATTACCGGCGCGTCTACAAAAAAACCGCCGCGCCAAAACGAAAACACCATATTCGTTATTTTACCGGCGTTGTTTCGCAAATTACCGCCCACCGCGAATTTTACGAATCCGCCGCCGTTGTTTTGGATGTCGGTTCCGGCAGCGGCGAGTTTGCGCGGCTCATGAGCGGGCTGGGCAAGGATGTGCGGGCGATTGAACCGACCCGCGAATACGCCGAATATACGCGCCGCGTATTTAACTTGCGCGTTTTTTGCGGCGCTATCGGCGACTATCCTCCCCCCGCGCAAAAGTTTGATTTTATCCGCCTAAACCATGTGCTGGAACACTTGCGCGCACCCGTAGAATCGCTGCTATTACTGCGCGAATGGTTGGCGGAAGACGGAGTTTTGCATGTGGAAGTTCCGGATTTTAAATCGTATTGCCGGGTTAAAACGCCGGGCAATATTTTTCATTACGGGCATATTTACAACTACGACCGCGATACTTTAACGGCGGTGCTGGCGCAAGCGAAACTAATTCCCGTCCGTTACGCCGGCGAGACCGCCGCGTATTTTAAAAAGGCGGAGGGGGCGGTTCCGGCGATAAATCCGCAAAACGCCGCCGCGAATAAAGCGTTATACGCGCGGCACATGCGCGGCGAATTTGTCCGCGGCAAAAAAAGCAAAAAATTGTTTTGGAAAATAAGCCGCATGTTAAAAGAGCAATGGACGGCGGCGGCAATAGGCGGCGGCGAAAAAATCGCCGAACATTACGTGGCGTTGCTCAAAGAAAAACTTGCGTCCGGGCGGAAAAATTAAATATCTGCTTGCTCCAATTTTAATCGGAGGCGGGCAAGTAAAGATACAAAACATGCCATTCCCGCGCAAGCGGAAACTTAACCCTCATTCCGATGAAAGCCGGCATAAGCGGCGGTTTTGACAATGTAAAAAGACCCATGAATCCTGCTTTCGCAGGATTGGATATAATCTTTTATTTTTGCGTTAATAGCATTCTTTCCTCGTCCCTACGCTCCGGCGTTGGGATGCATGCCGGCGATGTCCCGCCGCCTTTTAGCGAAAACCGCAAGCCGCCCGATTGCCCGCCCCCGATAAATGTCGGGGGCGGGCAAAGCGGGAATAACGCATTAATCGGCGGCGGTTTTATGCTATAATTTTTCCGTTATGCATGCCGCGAATGTTTTATCCGAATTTTGGCGTTGCCGCGCGACTTGGCGGCGGAGCGCGCATAATACGAAATGGTGCCTTGTCGGGTGCGCTTTCGGCGATATGGCGACCGTGTTTTTCTTTCAATCCATTGAACACGGCTGGACGACGGTGGCGGTGTTTGCGCTGGCGATGTTTAACGGGCTGCTGACCAGCGTGGCTTTGGAAACTTTTATTTTGCGGCGCGGCGGCATGGCGCTTCCCGCGGCGTTCAAAACTGCGATGGGCATGAGTTTTATTTCCATGCTGGCGATGGAAACGGCGATGAACTTGGCGGATTTTTTAATTACCGGCGGCGCGCGCATTACCCCGCTGAGCGCGCCGGTCATGTTAATCGCGGGTTTTCTCGCGCCGTGGCCGTATAATTATTGGCGGTTGAAAAAATACGGCAAGGCGTGCCATTAACTTTTTCAAAAACCGCGTTTTGCGGCGACAGCCGAAACTTTGCCGCCGGTATTAAAGTATTAAAATTACGCGCCTTTTTTGGGCGCTCGTTTTACGCCTTTGGAAAGTTTTAGGATTCTCGCCAAATCTTGGCGGATGTCGTAAATGCCGAGGCGGGGCGCAAAACGCATCGCCCAAACGCCGGACGGGTCTATTAAATATAAATAATCTTCGCGCGCCAAACCGGCGGCGGGCGCGGGCAAATCCGCCGCCGCGCCGCGGATTTGTAAAACGCCTTTCGCCGGTTTAATTGTTTTGGCGGCGGCGGCAAACACCGCGGCGCGTGCTTCGCCGCAGTCGGACGAAACGGCAATATTGTCCGCGTCCGATTCCGCCGCATCGTTGTTTTGCGGGTTTGGGCGCAGCCATGCGCGTTGCATGCGCAAATAATGTCCGGGCAGCATCAGGCGCAGGCGGTGCATTTGGCATAAACGTTTTTGGCATGTTGCGCCGCAGCCGCCGCCGTTATCGGCAAACAACAGCGTCCATTTTCCGCCGTCCAACGCCCACGGCGCGGGCGTTTGGCGGGGCGGCAGGATTTCGCCGCGCGCGGTCGCGGTTTGCGGCGGCGCAAAATAAAAAAGCAAAGTCGCGGCAAGCGGCGCGGAGATTCCCGCGCATAAAATTAAAATTAACGGCAGGCGTTTCATGCGTTTTGTTATTTTAATGTTTTTTCGTTTTCATCATGCATCGCGGAAGCGCGGGCGGCGGTTTTATTTTTTGCCGCGCGCGAAAACGGGGCGGACGCGCGCCGCTTAAATCCCAAAATAAGATAAAACGCAAAAGTTAAAACGCACAGCGAAATCCACTGCCACGCATAACCCGTGCTGCGCGCGGATTTGAAATCAACGCGCACTTTCGCCGCCGGAAGCGCGCCCGCATTTTCGGCGAAGAGGACGAGGGTGAGCAGCGGCAATCCGGTGTTGGCGGCGTATTTTTGCAAATCAAGATTTTGCCAAACATTGCCGCTTTCGGTTTTTTCGGACAAGGTATACGCGTTTGCGCCGTCTTTTTGCAGCACGCCGCGCACCGCGTTTTGTCCGGACGGCGGCGGCGGCGGCGCGGTGTTTTTTTGCGCCCAGCCGCGATTGACCGCGATTACGCCGCCGCCTTCCAGCAACAGCGGCGTGATGACATGCACGCCCGCGATTTTTTGGCGGACGCGGTTGTCTATGAGAATTTCCCGCTCCGGCAAATATACGCCGCGCGCTTCCGCCCGCAAATACGGGCGCAATTCCGCATCGCCGCCGATTTGCACCGGCGCGGCGGCAAGCCCCGCGCGGGCGGCGTTTTCCAGCGCGGCTTTTTGCGCGGCGCGGTCAAATTGCCACGCGGCAAGGCGCGCCGTGGCGAGCATGATGACAATCGCGGCAACAGTCAAAACCGGATGCGGGCGGAAGATTCGGCGGGGCGGGGGCGGTTGGGGTAAAATCGCGCCATGTCGCAAATCAAAATCATCGCCATCCTGCTGCTCTGTTTTATCGCCGTCAATCTGTTTGTCGGGTTGTTTCATATTTTGCGCGGCAAAGACCAGGGCACAAAAACCGTCCGCATTCTCGCCGTCCGGGTTGCGCTGTCGGTGCTGCTGTTTTTGCTCGTGATTGTGTCGTCCAAGTTTTTTCCCGAATAACATTATAGCCCGTGGCGGCGGATTTGCAATCGCTCCGCGCCGCCGCGGTTTTTTGTTTTGCGGGCGGCAAATTGAAAAAACCGCCGGAAGTTATTCCGCGCCCGCCGAAATCCACAACGCCGCATTGCCCCCGGCGGCGGCGACATCGGCGCACAAATGCCTTTCGCGCAATAACATCCCGCCGTCTTCGCCGGTTAAAAAAGGGATTACCGCGCCGCGGCGCGCCGCCAATATTTTGCCAACCTCCCGCGCGCCTTCGCCCCAATAAAAAACGGCGGCAAAATCGCCCAACGCCGCCGCTTCCGCCGCGCCTTCGGGCGCTTCTACGGCGGGACAACCCGCCCGCCGCGCAATTTCCGCCTGCGCTTTTGCCGCCCGTTTTCCGGGACCGAGACACAGCACAATACCGCGCGGATATAAACTGAGAATATTAAGTTCGCCGGTCGGTCCGGGCAAAGATTCGGCGCGCAACGGCGGCAGCGGCGTTTTGCCGGCGGCGCGCGCCGCGGCGCGGATTTCTTTGCGCCGCGCGGGGGTTAGCGGTTGCGGGGCGGCGGTGTTTTGCGCCGCCGCAACGGCTTGGAAACGCGGCAGATAACGCGCGCCGCCCGCTTTGGGACCGGTGCCGGAAAGCCCTTCGCCGCCAAACGGCTGGCTGCCGACAACCGCGCCGATTTGGTTGCGGTTGACATACATGTTGCCCGTTTTAAGTTTTGCCGAAAATTCGGCGACGCGCGAATCCATGCGGCTGTGCAAGCCGAAAGTTAACCCGTAGCCGCTTGCATTAATCGCGCCAATAACTTCCGAAATGCGCCCGGCGCGAAACGGCGCGAGATGCAAAACCGGTCCGAAAATTTCTTCGCGAACTTCTTCAATGCCGGCGGCGGAGACGACGGCGGGCGGCGCAAACAATCCTTTCGGCGCGGCGGCGGTTTTGAGCAGCCGTCCGTTTTGGGCGGCGGCGCGCAGATAATCATGCACGCGCACGGCGGCGGTTTTGTCAATCAGCGGGCCGATATCGGTTTCAATATTCCACGGCGCGCCCACGGCGAGCGCGTCCATCGCCCCGAAAAGCATTTTTTTAAAACCGGGCATAATATCTTCCTGCACATACAAAACGCGCAACGCCGAACACCGCTGTCCCGCGCCGCGAAATGCGGATTGCACGACATCTTGCACCGCCTGTTCCGGCAGGGCGGTGCTGTCTATTAACATCGCGTTGATGCCGCCGGTTTCGGCGATAAACGGCGCGCCCGGCGCCGGGTTTTCGGCAATCGCGCGCTGGATTTTTTTCGCCGTTGCGGTGGAGCCGGTAAATGCCGCCCCCGCGATTTGCGGCGCGGAAGTTAAAGCGGCGCCGATAGCGCCCGCGCCGGGTAAAAATTGCAACGCCGTCCGCGGCGCGCCGGCGGCGTGCAATAATTTAACCGCTTCATAACCGATAAGCGGAGTTTGTTCCGCGGGCTTTGCCAATACCGCGTTTCCGGCGGCGAGGGCGGCGCCGATTTGCCCGCAAAAAATTGCCAGCGGAAAATTCCACGGCGAAATACAAACGAAGATTCCCGCCGCCTGCCGCGGCGGCTGCGTTTTAATTGCGGCGGCGTAGTAGCGCAAAAAATCCGCCGCTTCGCGCACTTCGCCCGCCGCATCGGAAACGGTTTTTCCCGCCTCCCGCGCCAATAGCGCAAAAAATAAACCGTAGTTTTCTTCCAACAAATCCGCGGCGCGGCATAATACGGCGGCGCGGGCGGCGGGCGCGGCGTCCCAAATTTTTGCCGCGCGCAACGCAACGGCGCAATCGTCCAAAACCGCCGGGCGCGCCGTCCCTACGATGTCGGATTCGTCCGCCGGATTAATCACGGCTTGCGCCGCCGCCGCGGTGGAATCGGAATCCGCCGCTAATAACGGCGCGGCGGAAAATTGCGCCGATTGATACGGCGCGCGCGCCCGTTCAATTTCCGCCGCCGCATCGCGCGAGTGCAAATCCCAACCGCGGGAATTTTTGCGCCCCGGCATAAACAAATTTTTCGGCGCGGCAACGCGCGGGTTTTCCGGCGAGAATAAAAACGATTCCGTTTTTTGCAGCGGACAAGCGGCGATAGTTTCGGGCGGAATGGAAGCGTCCATAATTTGATTTACAAAAGAACTGTTCGCCCCGTTTTCCAACAAGCGGCGCGCCAAATACGCGAGCAAATCGCGGTGCGCGCCAACCGGGGCGTAGATGCGGCAGGGCAGGCGCGTTTCGGCGGCGATGCGCGCATGCAACGCCGCGCCCATGCCGTGCAGCCGCTGAAATTCAAATTCGCGAAAGCCGTCCGCCAACTGCAAAACCGCCGCCGCCGTGTGGGCGTTGTGCGTGGCAAATTGGGGATATAAAACGCCGTTTGAATGCAGCAATTTTCGCGCGCATGCGATATACGAAACATCCGCCGCCGCTTTGCGGGTGAATACGGGAAACTGCGCCAGCCCTTCGGTTTGCGCGCGTTTAATTTCGCCGTCCCAATACGCGCCTTTGACCAGCCGCACCGCGATGCGGCGGCGCGTTTGCCGCGCCAGCGCGCCGAGCCAATCTATGACAAACGGCGCGCGCCGCCCGTAAGCTTGCACCGCAACGCCGAGTCCGTCCCATTCTTTTAATTCGGGACGCGCGGTTATGTTTTCAATAATATCCAACGAAAGTTCAAGCCGTTCGGATTCTTCCGCGTCTATCGTTAAACCGATTCCGGCGTTTTTCGCCTCCCGCGCCAATTCCGCCAAACGATCCGCAACCGCCGCGGCGCATCCGCGAAATTCTTCATAACGCGGATGCAGCGCGGATAATTTAACCGAAACGCCGGCGGATTGATTAATATCCGCGCCGCGGTTTTGCCCCGCGGTTTGCACGGCGTTTTTATACGATTCAAAATAACGCCGCGCGTCTTCGGCGGTCGCCGCCGCTTCGCCCAGCATGTCAAAAGAATATAAAGATTTTCCGTTTTTTGCCGCGGCGCGTTTTAGGGCTTCGCCGATGTTGCGCCCCAAAATAAATTGCCCGCCCATCAATTCCACGGCGCGCATTGCCGCCGCGCGAATGACCGGCCCGCCCAGCCGCCGCAACGCGCGGTTTAATGCGCCGTCCAATTTTTCGTCCGGCGACAGCGCGCGCCCGGTCAAAAACAACGCCCACGCCGAAGCATTGACAAGCGGCGACGCGGAACGCCCCAAATGCGCCCCCCAATCGGCGGCGGCAATTTTGTCCGCAATCAGCGAGTCGGTCGTTTTTGCGTCCGGCACGCGCAACAACGCTTCCGCCAAACACATCAACGCCACGCCTTCTTTGGTGGAGAGTTTGTATTCTTCCAGCATCGTTTCTATCAGCCCGGGGCGGGCTTCGGCGCGGATGCCGCGCACCCAGCCGGCGGCGCGGGAGGATACGGCGGCGCGCGCGGCGGCGTCCAGATTTGCCGCGCGCAACAACGCCGCAAGCAATTCGCTTTCCGCCGCATGTCCGGCGGCGCGAATGCGGCGGCGCAAGTCGGAAAGTTTTTCGCCCATGGCAAAAAAAGTATAACACGGCGGCAAACGCGGAATTCGCCGTTCCGCTTATTCTGTTATTTTTGCGCTTCTTTTGTCATTCCCGCGAAGGCGGGAATCCAAAGAATTAACCGCGGCTAACCGATTAAGTTTTGAGGCAAAGCGGGCATTTTGGATTCCCGCCTTCGCGGGAATGGCAAGGAATTACGGAAATGGTAGAAATTACGCGAGTGGCAGGGAATCGCGGGAATTGTCGGAATTGCGAAAATGGCGGGGCGGGGGCGGGGCGGGAATGGCGGGGTTTTTGCAAAACGGGAAAAAGTATAAAGCGGGGAATGTATAATATGCGGAGGTTGCGGCGGGCGTTGAAAAAAGTTGCGCCGGATTTGTTTTTAAAACCCAAGCTAAATTGGAGGACAAGATGAATGAAAAACATTACCAATTAAACGAAACGGAAATTTGCGCGCCGCCGCCCGCGTCTTTGGCGTCTTCGTTGGACGGGAAATTTATCGTGCTGTCGCCGATGGCGGCGGCGGACGATTCGGCGTTTGCGGAATTGTTTGCGGCGTCCCACGGCGATGCGCGGCGCGAGGAGATTTGGCGTTTTTTGCCTTACGGGCCGTTTGGCGATGCGGCGGAAATGGCGGCGTTTTACCGGCAAGCCAATGCGGACGGCGACCCGCTGTTTTATATCGTCCGCCATTTGCCCGAAAACCGCGCCGCCGGAATTGCGAGTTATTTGCGGATTACGCCGGAGTCGCGCTCCGTGGAAATCGGGCATATTTGGCATGCGGCGGATTTTCAGCGCGGGCGGGCGAATACGGAAATGGCGTTTTTGATGGCGGAAAACGCGTTTGCGGCGGGATACCGGCGGCTGGAATGGAAATGCAACGCGCTCAATATGAATTCGCGGCGGGCGGCTTTGCGTTTGGGGCTGGCGTTTGAAGGCGTTTTTCGCCAATGCACAATCAGCAAAGGCAAAAACCGCGACACGGCTTGGTTTGCGGTTTTGGACGGCGATTGGCAAACGGCGCGGGAGAATTTTCGCGCGTGGCTTGCCGCGCCGCCGGGGGCGTTTTCGCTGGCGGAGCGCAATTTGCCGCTGGTGGAATGGTCGTTGCCCGCGCACGATTTTTGGGCGGTATAACGGCGAATTTAATTTTGCCGCCCGCGATAATTTCGTTTGTCAATAATGCCGCTATTCCCGCGGGCGCGCCCGTTTAACATTAAAATATTAAAGCGTATAATAAAAGCATGAAAATTTTGCGCGCGATGGCGGCGATTGCGGCGGCGGCTTTTTTGGGCGGTTGCGCCGCGACTTTGGAAGATTTCCACGATATGCCGCCGGAAGAGCGCGCCGGTTATATCTGCGAGCGTCATTGGGAAGCGCGCCAAATTTACGATGATTTAATAAACGCCGAGGGGCGCGCTTCCGTCACGGCGCAGGCGATTGCGCGCGGCTACCGGCTGCACAGCGCCTGCGAATTTGTCCCCGTCACGGTGACCAAGGAAGAACGCTGCACGACCGACAAAGACGGCGCAAAAGTATGCCGGGAAGTTTCCGAAGTATCGCGCGAAGAAGTATGCCGGGACGAGCCGGTCGCCATAGACGGGCGTTTGGAAAAAGAAAAACTGGACGGCTACCGCCAAGAAATCCGCGAATTGCAGGCGGAATACGACGGGGTATACGAAAAATGTTTCGCGCAAACGCGCGCAATGTCCGCCGAAGA
>JBPCWY010000138.1:0-4377 GCA_051009035.1 Gammaproteobacteria bacterium | reverse complement strand
CCATGCCCGCCAGTAATGCGGCGAGGGCTACTGCGTGGATTAGCATGATTGCTTTGTCTTTCCATAAAACGCCTACGGCGAACCAGCCGATTAATCCGGCGAGAAATAGATAAATGTTCCACGGCGTCCAGCCGAAACCGGTGGCGGCGTATCCTAAAATTTGAATGACGGAAGACGCCCATTTGATTCCCATCACCGATGCGCTGTCGGATTTGCGGCGCGCCGGGCGCATTATAAAAAACCGGCGCGGCGAAAAATTAAAAGCCGCAACTTGTCCATTATTTCCATGCTCCTGCTTGTTCAAGCATCTCAATAATGCCCGGATTATTTCTGTGTTTAGCCCAATATAATGCGGTTTTGCCGTTGCTATCGCGAATATTTGGGTCTGCTCCGCTGTCTAATAATATTTTAACCGAAGATTTATGCTGTAATTTTGCCGCCATTATTAACGAAGTATGACCGTCCTCGCTGGCAAGATTCGGATTCGCGCCGCCATCCAATAATTGTTTAATAGAATCGTCAGCCCCCCACCCCGCCGCCCACATTAAAGCGGTATTGCCTTGCTTGTCTCTCTCGTTTGGATTTATACCAAAATCCAAAAGCGCGCTGACAATTCCAAACTTATTTTGGGATGAAGCGGCTATTAACGCGGGAACTCCTTCTTTTTTCAGCGTATCTTTATTACCCTCATCGGCAAGCAACCGCAAAACATCAAGGGAATACCCTTGCTCCACCAACCGGCAAAGATTACATTCCAATTGATTAATAATGGCGGTTAAATGGCTGGACAAATCGCCTTTGCACCATTGCTTAAATCCGTGCCATGGTAAATCATATTTACCGTAATTGCGCGTAGTTTTATTATACCCTTCCGCATAATATTTATTCTCCCGATATTCCGATTGTATGCGGGCAATATCTGGCCGGATTTTTTGCATTCCCGCATGCCGAATGCATAATTCTCCATAAGCAACCATGTCGCCAACATAAAGCGGCGTGTAATAACCTACGGGCTTAAATTCTTTTTTAGGAATTGGTTCAATTGTAATTTTGGCGCAGCCGGACACGACAAACGCCAGAACAATAAAGGCGGCAAAAACTTTCACGCCCGCAATTAATGCGTGATTAGCGGCGGGCGGGTTTGGGGTTTTCGGATTTTGGGGACTTCGGCGCGTTTGCGCGCCGCGTTTTTGGCGGCGGGCATTTTGACTAACGCCTGCTTGAATACTTCGTCCGCCGTTTTCACCAAACAAATCTCAAATTTGTTTTTGATGTCGGGCGCGATTTCGGTTAAATCTTTTTCGTTTTCGGCGGGCAAAAATACGCGCTTTACGCCGCCCCGCGCCGCCGCCAGCAATTTTTCTTTAATCCCGCCCACCGGCAACACTTCGCCGCGCAAAGTAATTTCGCCGGTCATCGCCGCATCGGCGCGCACCGCTATGCCGGAAACGGTGGATAAAATCGCCGTAGCAATCGCGACTCCGGCGGACGGGCCGTCTTTGGGAATCGCGCCTTCGGGCAGGTGGATATGAAAATCGCTTTTGCGCCATATGGACGGGTCAATTTGGAAATTGTCGCAACGGCTGCGCACCGCCGAAAAAGCGGCGTCAACCGATTCTTGCAATACTTGCCCGAGTTTGCCGGTGCGGCGGATTTTGCCCGTCCCGGAAAACTTGCACGACTCAATGGAAAGCAAATCGCCCCCCGCCGAAGTCCACACCAGCCCGGTAACCTGCCCCACTTTGTCCTCCACAGCCGAAACGCCGTAGCGGTGTTTGCGCGCGCCCAAATATTTATCCAATGACGAAGGCGTGACGCGCCGCGCTTTCGGTTGGAATTTTTCGTCCGCCGCCTGCGCGCGCGATTTGGCGCGGTCCGATTCCAAAACAACTTTGCGGCATACTTTGGAAATATTCCGCTCCAATGTCCGCACCCCCGCTTCGCGGGTGTAGTAGCGGATAATGTCGCGCACGCCCGCATCGGTAAATTGCGCTTCGCCTTCGGCGATTCCGTTTTCTTTAAACTGCCGCGGAATCAAATGGCGGCGCGCGATGTTGATGCGCTCGTTTTCGGTATAGCCGGAAAGATGCACCAATTCCAGCCGGTCCATCAACGCCGGGGGAATATCCAGCGTGTTGGCGGTGGTGACAAACATGACTTCGGACAAATCAAACGGGAGTTCAATGTAGTGGTCGGAAAACTCCGCGTTTTGTTCCGGGTCCAAAACTTCCAGCAACGCCGAAGACGGGTCGCCGCGAAAATCATAACCCATTTTGTCAATTTCATCCAGCAAAATCACCGGATTTTTGACCGCGGCGCGGGTCATCGCCGCGACAATTTTGCCCGGCATGGAACCGACATATGTCCGGCGATGTCCGCGAATTTCGGCTTCGTCGCGCACGCCTCCCAGCGAGATGCGCCCGAAAACGCGCCCCGTTGCGGCGGCGATACTGCGCCCCAGCGAAGTTTTGCCGACTCCGGGCGGTCCGACAAAACATAAAATCGGCGCTTTGCCGTTTGGCACGCGTTTTTGCACCGCCAGATATTCCAAAATCCGCTCCTTAATTTTATCCAATCCGTAATGGTCGGAATCCAAAACTTTGCGCGCGCGGTCAAAAGTCGCGGTCAGCGGCGTCCGCCCGCGCCACGGCAACGACAGCACGGCGTCCAAATACGAGCGCGTCACCGTCGCTTCCGCCGACATCGGCGGCATCAGTTTTAGTTTGCGCATTTCCTGCCCGCATTTTTCGCGCGCCGGTTTGGTCATGCCGGATTTTTGCAGCCGTTGTTTTAGCGCCGCCAATTCGGAGTTTTGGTCGTCGCCGAGCTCCCGCTGGATGGCGCGCGCCTGTTCCTGCAAATAATATTCGCGGTGGTTTTTTTCCATCTGGTTTTTGACCCGCCCGCGGATTTTGCGCTCAATTTTTTGCACTTCGGTTTCTTTGTTAATCAGCGCCAGCGCGGCGTTGGCGCGCGCGGTTAAATCTTTCATTTCCAGCATCTCCTGCCGCCGCTTAATATTAAGCGGAAAGAAACCGGCGACATTATCCACCAGCCGCTCCAAATCTTCAACGCCTTTAATTTTCGCCAGCAACTCGTCCCCGACTTTGCCGTTGACTTTTGCATAGGCGGAAATTTGCGCGCGAAAAGCGCGGCGCAAGGCGGAAGATTCTTCCTCGTTGGGAATATTTTCGGCTTCCAGCGGGGTAATGTCCGCAAAAATAACTTCGTCCGGTTTCGCCGCATAAACGGCGTTGGCGCGCGAGATTCCTTCCACCAAAACTTTCACCGTCCCGTCCGGCAGGCGCAGCATTTGCAAAACATTCGCAACGCAGCCGACTTCGTATAAATCGCCCGCTTCGGGGTCGTCCGTTTCGGGCGATTTTTGGGTCGCCAAAAAAACGCGCCCGCCTTCTTCCATCGCCTTGTTGAGGGCGTCCAAAGAAATCCGCCGCCCGACATACAAAGACAAAACAACGCGCGGAAAAACCACGACATCGCGCAACGGCACAACGGGCAAATGGTTTTTATATTCCAACCCGCCGTTATCGGAATCGGAATCAGAATCGTCCGCCTCGGCTTCAACTTCATTTTCGGCTTCGGTTTCGGTCTCGGATTCGGATTCGGAATCAATTTCGGAATCGGAGGCGGATACGCGCGTTTTGTTTTCGGATTCGCCGCCGTCCCCGGTTTCATTTTCGGACGCGCCGCGCAAGTCGTTTTGGGATTCATTCCCCGCCCCGCCCGCGTCATTTGCATGCAATTCTTCGTCCAAATCGCCGTCCAAATCATAATGTTTTTTGGCGGGCGCATTCCCCGCCCCGCCGCCCGTTTTGCCGGACGCATCGCGCGTTTTGGATTCATTCCCCGCCCCGCCGCGGACATCGTTGCGATATTCCCCGCCGGTTTCATTGCCGGACGCGGTTTTGCCGCCGGACACGCGGGCGGTTTCCCGGGAGGTTTGCCCGCCGCCTACGCCGCTTTTTTCGGCGGATTGAGCGGCGGCTTTGCCGGAATCGGCGGATTTGGCGGCATCGGTAGTTTTACCGATATTAGCGGTTTTGACGGCGATTTTGTCGGCAAGTTGAGCGGCGGATTCTTTGGCGGATTCATTTTCGCGTCCGGCGGGTTGGACGGATTTAGCGGGTTGATTTTTGGGATTAGCCATTTCGCCCGCGCTTTCGGCGGATTGTTTGCGGCGGGCGGAATCGCCCTTTCCGGCGGAATTCTCGGCATTTTCGCCGCCGTCCGCTTCTTCGTATTCCCGCTTTTCCCCGTTATTTTCGCCGTCATTTTTCATACTCGCCCCTTTCGCGCCATTGCGCGGAGAATAATATAAAAACAATTATAACACGCCCCCCGCCAAATTTCAAGGGC
>JBPCWY010000137.1:0-8496 GCA_051009035.1 Gammaproteobacteria bacterium | reverse complement strand
GTGATGTCTTCTTCCTGCGCCAAATCGGCGATGGTGCGCGCCATTTTTAGGACGCGGTGGTAACTGCGCACCGATAATCCCAGCGCATCCAGCGCGCGGGCGGCGAATTTTTGCCCGTTTTCGTCGGGCAGGCAATACGAATCCACTTCCGCCGGCGACAACCGGGCGTTGAGCGCGTTTTGGCGCGCGCGCTGAAAATCGCGCGCCTGCTCCACGCGCCCGCGCATGCTTTCGCTGGTTTCGCCTTCCGCTTGTCCGGTAATTTCGTCCTGCGACAACGGCTCCACTTCAATATGAATATCCACCCGGTCAAGCAGCGGGCCGGAAATGCGCGCGCGGTAGCGGCCGATTTGGTTCGGCGTGCAACGGCATTCTTTTTTGGGATGCGAATGATAGCCGCAGGGGCAGGGATTCATCGCCGCGACCATTTGGAATGCGGCGGGAAAATCGGCTTTGCGGGCGGCGCGCGAAATGGTTACTTTTCCCGATTCCAGCGGCTCGCGCAACACTTCCAATACTTGCCGGTCAAATTCGGGGAGTTCGTCCAAAAATAAAACGCCGTGGTGCGACAGGGAAATTTCGCCCGGGCGGGGTTTGCTGCCGCCGCCGATTAACGCCGCCGCCGATGCCGAATGGTGCGGCGCGCGAAACGGGCGTTGCCGCCATTTGTCCGCGTCAAAATCGCCCCCGTTCAACGAGCGCACCGCCGCCGATTCCAACGCTTCCGTATCGGTCAGCATCGGCATCAACCCGCACAGCCGGACGGCTAACATGGATTTTCCGCAACCGGGCGGGCCCATCATTAAAATACTATGCCCTCCCGCCGCCGCGACTTCCAGCGCCCGCTTGGCTTTAATTTGCCCCTTCACTTCGCCCAGACACGGCGCGCCGTTATTAAAAGCGGGCGCGCGCGGCTCGGCTTGCGCGAGTTTTTCGCGTCCGGATAAATGGGCGCACACCGCCAGTAGCGAAGAAGCGGAATACACAACCGACCCCCGCGCCAGCGCGCCGACCGAAGAATCGTCCGGCGGCATAATCACCGCGCGCGGTTCGCGCATCGCCGCCAGCGTCACCGGCAACGCGCTGCCGCACGAGCGCAACGCGCCGTCCAGCGCGAGTTCTCCGGCAAATTCAAATTGCCCGAGCATATCGGCGGGGATTTGCCCGGAAGCGGCGAGAATCCCCAGCGCGATGGGTAAATCGTAAATCCCGCCTTCTTTGGGCATATCGGCGGGCGCGAGATTAATCGTAATGCGCCGCGCCGGAAACGAAAAATTGGAATTCAAAATAGCGGCGCGGACGCGCTCGCGCGATTCTTTGACTTCGGTATCGGGCAGCCCGACAATATTAAATTGCGGCAAACCGCCGGAAAGGTGGACCTCCACGGACACTGCGGCGGCATAAACGCCAGTCAGCGCGCGGCTGTGCAAAATTGCCAAACTCATAACCCCTATTATAAAATGTTTTTGCAATGCGGCGGCATTCCCGCCCCGCGCTTGCGCCGTTTTAAGAATAAAAAACCGCGCAAAGCGTTAATTCCCCGCCCTCGCGCTCCGGCATTGGGATAAAAAAGGGAAAGAAGCGGAAATGCCAAAAATGCGGGAAAATATAAAAATACTCTCCATTCCCGCAAAAACGGGAATCTCTTGCCGTTTGCCGCGCAAATTCCGTTATGCGGAAAATCTCAATTTCCGTCTAAAATTTAATATGCCATTTCCGCGCAGATATTACCCGCGAAAACGGGGACGGAAATTTCGTCCTTTCCGCGAGGCGAAAATTGATACCGCCGGCGGCAAAGAAATTTCCGCTTTCGCCGGAATGGAGATTAGCGGGAATGGCGAGATTATAGGGAGGAATTGCAAAGGCGAAAGCGAAGACAAAAGCGAAGACGGGGGCGGGGTTTTTGGCGGCGGGACGGGGAATTATTTACCGTTTTCGGCAAATGCCGGGGGCGGGTTTTCTAAAACGGCGCGGGAAATTTTGCGCCGTTGCCCGATTTTTCGCCTTGCCCGCCCTTGACAAAACGGGGCGGAGGTCTTATAATATTAAAGCGGTAAAATTTTGCGCCGCTACAGGAGATTACGGGATGAACGCAGTAGCCAATTTTTCTTTTCCATCCGCCGCAGACGGGTATTCCGCCTATGCGCGCGCGGTAGAATCCTTGCCGCCGCTGGACGAAAACGAAGAGCGCGCCCTCGCCGGCGACTACCGCCAAAAAAACGACCTCGCCGCCGCCCGCCGTTTGGCGCTCGCAAACCTGCGGCTGGTCGTCGCCATCGCCCGCGGCTACAACGGCTACGGGCTGGAACAAGGCGACCTCGTGCAGGAAGGCAATATCGGGCTGCTCAAAGCGGTGCAAAAATTTGACCCGGAACGCGGCGCGCGGCTGGCGACTTTCGCTACTTATTGGATTCGCGCCGAGATTCACAATTTCATTTTGCGCAACTGGCGCATCATCAAAATCGCCACGACAAAAGCGCAGCGCAAGCTCTTTTTTAATATGCGCCGTTTGTTTGAAAAAGGCGCGGACGGCTATTTGCGCCGCGCCGAAGATGTCGCGCGCGATTTGGATGTCCGCCCCGAAGATGTTTCCGGCATGCGCGCGCGCGTGCAAAATACAAACTGCGTCCCGCTTTCCGCCGAAAAAGACGGCGAATCGTCCGGCGCGGAGCTTTTTTTGCAGGCGGACGAAAATATTTCCGACCCGGAAAAAATCCTAATCGCCCAAAAAAACGGCGGCGATACCAAAGACAAATTGGCGCGCGCATTGGGCGCGCTGGACGCGCGGGCGCGGGAGATTGTGCAGGCGCGCCTGATGCGCGAGACGCCCGAAACTTTGCATGCGCTCGCCGCGCGGTTTAAGATTTCCGCCGAGCGCGTCCGCCAACTGGAAGCGCAGGCGCTCAAAAAACTCCGCGCCCTGCTCTCGCCGGCGTAAATGCCCCCGCCCCGCCTGGTTTTGGCGCGCCACGGCGAAAGCGCATGGAACCGGCAAAACCGTTTTACCGGATGGGAAGACCCGCCCCTCACTTCTGCGGGACGCAGCGAAGCCAAACACACCGCCGATATGCTGGCGGCGGCGGGCGCGACTTTTGACGCCGCTTATACTTCCTATTTGCGCCGCGCCGCGGAAACTTTGCATGAAATTCAACGCCGCATGAAACTGATGTGGCTGCCCGTGTTTTCCGATTGGCGGCTTAATGAACGGCACTACGGCGCGTTGCAGGGAATCAATAAAGAAGAAGCGGCGCGCCGCTACGGCGCAAAACAAGTGCGCGCGTGGCGGCGCGGTTTTGCCGAACGCCCGCCGCCCGGCGGAAAAGCCGCCGCCCCCGACCACCGCTACGACGGCGTCGCCGTCCCCTGCGGCGAAAGCTTGGAAGATACGGCGAAGCGGGCGCGGGCGTGTTATGCGGAACGCATCCTGCCGCTTTTGCGCCAAAACAAACGGGTTTTAGTCGTTGCGCACGGCAATTCGCTGCGCGCGTTAATCATGCATTTGGATAATATTTCGCCCGCCGATATTGTCCGTTTGGAAATCCCCACCGGCGGCGCGCTCGCCTACCAAACCGGCAAAAACGGCGCGCCCCTCCCGCCCCGCAAAATTATGCGCAACCCTTCCGCGCCGAATCTTTCCTAAAATTTTAATCCGGGCTAATCCGATTCCTTGCCCGAAAATTCGCACCAGCGGCGGGTAATGCACGCGCCGCAAAGCGGTTTTCGCGCGCGGCAAACATACCGCCCGTGCAAAATCAGCCAGTGGTGCGCGTTTTTGCGGTAGGGGCGCGGGACGGTTTGCAAAAGATGTTCTTCAACGGCGGCGGGGTTTTTGCCCGGCGCGAGTCCGGTGCGGTTGGCGACGCGAAAAATATGCGTATCCACGGCAATCGTTGCTTCGCCGAAAGCGGTATTAAGCACGACATTCGCCGTCTTGCGCCCGACCCCCGGCAACGCTTCCAATTCCGCGCGGCGGCGCGGCACTTCGCCGCCGTGGCGTTCGGTTAACAACCGCGACAACGCCGCGATATTGCGCGCTTTGGCGCGAAACAATCCGATAGTCCGAATGTATTCCGTCAATTTTTCCTCGCCCAGCGCGTTCATGGCGGCGGCGTTTTTCACCCGCGCAAACAACGCGCGCGTGGCGCGGTTGACCCCTTTGTCCGTTGCCTGCGCCGAAAGGACGACGGCGACAAGCAGCTGGTAAGTATTTTCGTAAAGCAGCTCGGTAGTCGGGGACGGGTTTTGTTTTCGCAGGGCGGCGAAAAACTTGCGCCGCGCGGCGGCGTCCATCGGAATACTTAGTAGGCGCGCAGCACCGGAAAATCGGGCGCGTCCAGCGCGCCAATCCGGCGCATTTCGTCAAACAATTCTTCGCGCGTCATCCACGAAACAATGTCGTCAAAATTGCGCCCGCGCGGTTGGGAATATAAAAACCCGTTTTGTGCCGGAATAAAATTGACCATCGCGGGGCGGCATTTGGAATCTTCGTTGGGCAATTCCGGTTGCGGAAAATTATGCGCTTCCGCAGTTTCCAAAAGGACGGTCAGGCGCAACCGGCTGCCATCCACCGGGGCGTTGCATATTAAGCCGCCGGGCGATACCGGGTCTAAGGATGCTTTGTCGGCGGCGTTGCGGAGATAATTGACCGCCCCCGCGCCGTTTTTGCCGTGCGACACAACGGCAAACGGGATTCCCGCGACAATATCCGGCGGGGCGAAATTGCGCAGGAGCAGTTGAAACTCGCCCGCCGCTTGTTTTCCCGCCGCCAGCGACAAAGTCGCCGTTGCGTTGCATGCGCCCGCCCCGCAAACCACCGGCGTTGCGATGGAATCCTCCGTCGCCAAATCGTCAAACCCGGCGATTCCGGTCAGCAGGGCGGAAAACGGCTCCCGCTCGCGGTGCAGGTTTTCGCCCGATGCGGAAACGGTAACAACCGCGCGCGCGTCGTATTTGTCCAAAACGCTGTTTTGGTTAAATCCGACAACCGCATCGGCAAAAACCGCGTCTACTTGGTATGTGTATAAATTGCCCCAACTATCGGCGGGCGAAACGCCCAAAGTGCGCCAGGGCAAAACGCCGCGCGTGGCAAAGCAGCTGCCGTATTGAATAACATCGTTGCGCGAAACCCCGGGGTCTACCGTTAAAGTCGCGCCGGGCGTAAAAAATATAAATCCGGAGCGGTCAAACGCCGTCCGGTCTTCGTAGCCGTCCCCGGTAATATCCGGACACGGCAAATAGGGGCGTCCGCCGGGCAGGGAAAAAACCCGCCGGTTTGCGGCGCTTTGGCTCACGGCGGCAAACAACCGCCCGCTTGTTTGGTGGCGGATGGCGTATCCCAGCACGGCGGTTTTAATTTCTTCCATGCGCCGTTCTTCGCGCGCGTAGATGTCGTCCGAAAAAGATGTGTAGGAAGGAATCAGCACCCCGCCGAGCAAAATGCCGACAATGGCGAGGACAATGCCGATTTCCACCAAGCTAAATCCGCGTTGCGCGGCGCGGCGGGTCATTGTTCCAATCCGATGGGGGGCCACAATTGCGCGGGCAACGCGCCCCGCTCGTTTAGTTCGGATACCAATTCTTCCATCGGCATCCACGCGACAATGTCGTCGTATTCGGCAAAAAAGTCGCGGCGGCGCGGACCGATGCGCGGGCTGCTATAACCCACGACAAAACCGGGCTCGGTAAACCCGTCCCCCACGCCGGGGGCTAATAATGCGCCGCCCACCGCCGGACAATTGAAGCGGCTGGAATTTAGGGCAACGGGCCAGACGGCGTTTTGTATTTCCGCGCTGCGGTCGGCGCCGTCTTCCGGAAATCGGTTGCAAATATACCCTTCATCCTCTTCGTGGGAGCGCACCGCGCCGTAGCCGTTGCGCCCGTGCGATACGACGACAAACGGCACGCCGGACAAAAGATGGTAATCATCCGGGTCAAAAACCGTGGTTAATGCGCCGTCAAAATCGGCAAAATTGGGATTGACCGAAACCGTCGCCAACAAGCCGGCGGCCGCTCCCGCGACTAAATCGGAATCGGCGGCGGGACAAGGCGCGGACGCGCAAATCACGGCGGGGCTGAAATAGGCGCGCAACTCAACCAGCGGATACCCGCGCGCATCGGTAAAAACATCATCGGCGACGGCCGCCCAAGTCGTCAATCCAAACGGCTCGCCGAGCGGTCCGCCGTCCGCGGAGACGGTAATGGGGCGCGTTTTGTAGGCAGAATTGGCGCGCGCGTGCTGGTCAAATCCGCTAACCGCATTGGAAAAAACGCCCGCCACGCGGTAGGTATAGCGGTTGCCCCACGGGTCGGACGGCGGCGCGCCCAATGTGCGCCAAGGCAAAACCCCGCGCGAACTAAAACATCCGCCCCGCTCTTCCAGCGGATAATTGTCGGGCGTGTCGGCGGTAATGGAAAGCGTAAAAACGGAATTGGGCGGCGGCGGCGGAATGCGGTCTTCCAAGCCGTCCCCGGTAATATCCGGACACGGCAAATAGGGGCGTCCGCCGGGCAAGGTCCACCGCACTTCAACGGTGACGCCGTTGCGGTTGTTAATCGCGTGGACATAGCGGACGGCGGTTTTGTTCGTGGCGGCGTAGTTTGCCACCCTTTCTTTAATTTGCTCCATTTGTTGCGCGGTTTGTTCCTCCCGCCGCCCTTTTTCGGATTGAAAATAGGTCGTCGCCAGCCACGCCGTCATCATGAGAATCACTACCAGCACGAGGGCGGTTTCCACCAAACTAAACCCGCGCGCCCTCATCATTGCTCCTCCGGCAAAAAATCAAGCTTCGGCACCGGCAACGCGCCGCTGCGCACCAGCATCCCGACCAGCACATTCGGCGAAGTCCAATGCACAATATCGTCCGCCCCCGTCGTATCCCCTTCGTGTATTCCGCTATGCGGCGCGCTGACAAATAAATTTTCCGCCAATTCGGTATGCAAAGTTAAACTGGCGCATCTAAAATCGCCGGCGGGGTCAATCATCGGATGCCCGGCGGCGTAATAGGCGTTGGCGCGTTCGGCGAGATTGCGCGAATCGGGCGGCGGGGGCAGGCATCTGTTTTCCAGATTAATGCCGCCGTAGCCGTTTGGTCCGTGCGAAAAAATCACAAACGCCGCGCCGTCCAAAATCCCCTGCGGCGGGTCGGAAGAATCAATGCTGTCATATCCCGGCACATTGCGGATTCCGCCGAGATTGACGGACACGGTGGAAACAATGCCGGCAATCAAAAAAGTTTGATCGTCCGTTGCCGGACATCCGGGTTTGCGCGGGGCGGCGGCTATTTTATACAGCGAAGAACACACCAACGCGCCCGCTGTGTGGCGGTCTTGGCGCAACTGGTAGACGACCGGGTCGTCCGGAGTCGCCAGCACGGCGGCGATGCGCGGGTCAAAAATATCGGCGCGAAATGATTCGTCAAAACCCAACGCTTGATTGGAAAAAGCAACATCTACCCAATAGCCGAGCCGCCTTCCCCACGGGTCGGTATTTTCGGGCAAACCGAGCGTGCGCCAGGGCAAAAGTCCTTTTTGTTCCTCGCATGCGCCGTAATTGCGCAAATCCCCGTCCGCGAGGACATAATTGGCGTTGCCGGGTTTTTCCAAGGGACGGCGGTTTTCCAAGCCGTCCCCGTCAATATCGGGACAGGGCAAATAGGGGCGTCCGGCGGGCAAATCGTATAATATGCCAATCCCGCCCAACACCTGCGCCAGCCCTTTGGTTTGATTGGCGACGGCGTAACCGACGACGGATTCGCGCGCATTATGCATATATTCTTCGGCTTCCGCGCGGTTGCCTGCTTCGTAGCGCGCCTGCAACGGCACAAGCGCCCCGCCGAGCAGGATGCCCAAAACAACCAGCGCGAGCATAATTTCCACAAGGGTATAACCGCGCTGTTTCATCGCAAACGCACTCATCGCAAACGCGCCCCCGCCAAACCGCCACCCCAAGCGCGGCGGCGCAAAACCGCCCGCAGTTGGCGGAATTCCGCGCAACCGCAAAGGCGGCGGACAAAGCGCGGAATGCGGGCGGAAAAAATCGGGGCGCAACGATTCGGAGGCGAAACGCCGCCGAAAATACCAAAAACGCGCCGCCGCCCCGCCGCGCCCAAAAGAGATATTTTATCGGACATATCTGATATATCCCCATTATACAAAATTTCCCCGTAAACCGCAATTCCCGCAAAATTTCCCCGCCCCGCCCCCGCCCCGTCAAAACCCCAAAAACAAAAAACAGAAAAACCGCAAAATCCCCCCATCCCCGCCCCCGCCCCAAAAAAGAAAAAATCCCCCCGCCATTCCCGCCCGCCGCCATTCCCGCCCAAACCGTCATTCCTGCGAAGGCAGGAATCTCATCACCGGCAGCCGTGTATGAAAAAGCGCAATCCCCGCCCCCCGCCGTCATTCCCGCGCAGGCGGGAATCCAAAATGCCCGCTTCGCCTTGCAATTTTACCAATCCGCCAAAGTTAACTATTTGGATTCCCGCCTACGCGGGAATG
>JBPCWY010000136.1:0-5875 GCA_051009035.1 Gammaproteobacteria bacterium | reverse complement strand
TTGTTGGCGCTGTTGTTTGCCGGGGCGCTGGCGGGGCTGGTGGCGTTGTTATACGCCGCGGCGCATTGGGCGTTGTTAAAAACGCCGCCGACCCCGCAAACTGTGGAATACGATTTGTTGCTGGATGTCGGCCTCGGCGTTTTGGCGCTGGTTTCCGGGGGGACAATTTATAAAGTGCTGGCGCTGGCGGCGGGCGGCGGCGCGGCGGTGGCGGAAAGCATGGGCGGAAAATTAATTTCTCCCGCAACGCGCGACCCCGCCGAAAAACAATTGTTAAATATTACCGGCGAAATGGCGCTCGCCGCCGGATGCCCCGCGCCGCAGGTTTATGTTTTGCCGGACGGCAATATTAACGCGTTCGCCGCCGGCACAAAAATCGGCAACGCGGTTATCGGAGTCACCCGCGGCGCGATGAACGCGTTTTCGCGCGATGAAATGCAGGGCGTTATCGCGCACGAATTCAGCCACATTATGAACGGCGACATGCGGCTTAATTTGCGTTTGATCGGAATCATCCACGGCATTATGCTGTTGTCCTACCTCGGTTATTTTATACTGCGCGGTTCTTTTTACGCTTCGTTTTCGTCTTCGCGCTACGCTTCGTTTTCGTCTTCGCGCAACGGCGCGGCGGCGGCTTTGCCGTTGCTGGGAATCGGGCTGATCGCCGCCGGTTCGGTGGGGGCGTTTTTTGGCGGTTTAATCCGCGCCGCAGTCAGCCGCCAGCGCGAATTTTTGGCGGACGCCGCCGCCGTGCAATATACGCGCAACCCGCAGGGCATCGGCGGCGCATTGCAAAAAATCGGGCAAAAATACGGATTGCTCCGAAACCCGAAAGCGGCGGAATGCGCGCACATGTTTTTCGCCCCGGGCGTGGCGCTTAGTTTTTCCAATATGTTCGCCAGCCACCCGCCGATTGACATTAGAATTAAACGCGTGCTGCCGGAATGGGACGGCGCATTAAAAGAACGCAAGCCGGACGCGCAGTTTGCGCAAGCCGCGCAACTTTCGCCGTCCGCCGCGGGCGCGTATGCCGGATTTGCCGCGATGTCTTCCGCACTTAATCCGTTGCCGCAAGATGAAATTGCGCAAAACCAATCCGCGCAAGGCGCGCCGCCCGATTTGTTTGCCGCGATTTTTGGCGAAAGCGAAGCGGCGGCGGACATTGAATCGCGCGCCGGAACATTCGCCGATTTTGCCGCCGCCGGAAAAATATTGCAAAACATGCCGCCGCCGCTCGCCGCGGCGTTGGAAGATTCTTACGCGGCGCGCGCGCTGGTCTACGCGTTTTTGTTGGACGAAAAAAACGCCGGTTGCCGCCGCGCGCAATGCGAACATTTGGCGGCGTTTGCCGACCAAGGCGTGCATGAATTAACTTTGGCAATCGCACCCGAAATTACGCGCCTGCCGCGCGCCGCGCGCTTGTTGCTTTTGATGCAGGCGTTGCCCGCGTTGCGCGCGTTGTCGCCCGCGCAGTATGCGGTGTTTGCGCACAATTTGTCGGTATTAATTGCGGCGGACGAAAAAATTGATTTGTTTGAATGGAGCGCGGAAACGGCGGTGCTGCATTATTTGGAAGAACATTTCGGCGAAGCCGCGGCGCAAAAACTTCCCGCCGGCAAAGACGCCGCCGAATACGCGCTTTCGGTTTTGGCGCAGGCGGGACACAGGGCGGGCGCGGCGGCGGCGTTTGCCGCGGCGGCGGGCGAGGCGAATCTGCAATATCAAAATACGCCGTTTGCGCCGCGCCCGTTATCTTTGGCGATGCGCCGTTTGGGTAAAATGAGTCCCGCGCAAAAACGCGGTTTTCTAAAACTCGCCGCCAATATCGCCGCGCACAACGGCGTAATCAATTTGGACGAAGGCGTCCTGTTGCGCGCGTTTGCCGCATTGCTGGATTGCCCGCTGCCGCCGGTATTCGGCGGGCAAGCATCGGAAAAATAAATTGAAAAAAATAACCCGCTTGCTTTCGGCAAGTTTAATAAACACTGCGGAATTTTTTCACCCCGCCGGATATTGTGTGCGTTGAAAAAATTTTTTACGGTTTTGCCGCGAAAAAAACCGGCGGCAGAAATTACAGCATTAATTTTACGCCCGCGACAAAAAACCATTCGGTCTTCGGCAAGTTTAATAAATGAAGCGGAATTTTTTCGCCTTGCCGGATATTGTTTGCGTTGAAAAAAGTTTTGCGGTTTTACCGCGAAAAAAACCGGCGGCAGAAATTACAGCATTAATTTTACGCCCGCGACAAAAAACCATTCTTCGTCCGCTTCGCCGTGTTCGCGCGCGATGTCCGCCGTTTTGCCGTATTTCTTTTCGTATACCGCGCCGATATACGGCGCAACGCTGCGGTCAATTAAATCGTAACTCAACCGCGCGCCCGCTTCCAAATCCGCAACGCCCGCGCCAATTTCCGCTTTTTGGTCGGAAGCGAAAGCGTAAGTTGATTCCGCCGAAAATACGGTAAACAAACGGTTGGTAAATAACAATTCGTATTCGGCGTCCAAGCGCGCCGAAGCGCGCCCGCTTTCGCCGACAAACAAATCGGCGTCAATCTCAAACCATTGCGGCGCGAGTCCGGTCGCGCCCAGCACGGCGTGCCAGCGTTCGCGCCCGCCGCCGTAAGTATCCAGCCGCACGCCGGCTTTGGCGTCAAAAAACATGGACACGGGAATTTGCGCGACGAGGCGGTTTTCGGAATGCGCAAAATTATTTTCGCGCATGTCGTATTCGCCTTCGGAAATCCAGCGAATTTTTAAATTGTCGTTGCCGGCAAAAACGCCGCCGTCCCAGGCGAGAAATTTTTCCCCGTCTTTGCCGCGGCGCAATTCAAATTCTTCCAACTGCGCGCCGTAAACCAGCGCTTCTTCTTTTGCCGCCGCCAAGGGCGCGGCGGCGGCGAGCGCGGCGCATAATATTCGGGAAAACACTATTCCGTTTTTGCCGCGGTTTTGCCGTTTTCCGGCGCGCCTTCCACGACGACTTCGCGGAACATGCCGGCGGCGGCGTGGTAGGAAAGGTGGCAATGAAACGCCCATCTGCCCGGCGCGTCTACTTCCGTTTCAAAATATACTTCGGTGGAAGGCGCGATGCTGACGACATGTTTTACCGGATTCCATTCGCCCGCGCCGACATCCAAAATAGACCACATGCCGTGCAGGTGCATGGGATGCGTCATCATCGTTTCGTTGACGAATTTAAACCGCACGCGCTCCCCGTATTGCAAACGCAAGGGTTCGGAATCGGCGTATTTGACGCCGTTGATGGACCACGAATAACGCTCCATGTTGCCGGTTAATCTTAATTCAATTTCGCGCGTTGGCGGGCGTTCCGGGTACAGCGGTTTTTGCGCGCGCAAATCGGCGTAAGACAAAAATTTTCCGCCGTTTGCCGCTTCCGGAATTAATCCGCTGCCTTCCGCGTAAAAAGGATTGGGCGCGCCGTTGCCATGATTCATGCCGTTATGATTCATCCCATGCCCGCCGTGTTCGCCGTCCGCCATATTTTCGTTTTGATTCGTTTCATGCTGGTTCATTTCATGCCCGTCATTTTCCGCGCCGCCGGAATCATGATTCATCGCCGCCATGTCATGCCCGCCGTGTCCGCCGCCGTGCGCCAGCGCCATGTCGGCGAAAGTTAATTGGGGCGGGCGGCGCAATTTTGGAACATTTTCCGCGCCGAATTTTTCGCCTTTCGGCATGAGGGTCGCCCGTCCCAACGCCGTCCGTCCCATGGATTCGGCGATAATGGAATAGGCGCGGTTTTCGTGCGGGCGGACGATGACATCGTAAGTTTCGGCGACGGCGATGCGAAATTCGTCCACCGGCACCGGCTGCACATTGTTGCCGTCCGCGTTAACGATTGTCATGTCCAAGCCGGGAATGCGGATATCAAAAAACGCCATCGCCGAAGAATTAATAAAACGCAAACGGACGCGCTCGTCCGGTTTAAATTCCGCCGTCCAGTTTTGCGCCGCGCTTTTGCCGTTAATCAGCGGCGTAAATCCCTGCACATCTTCTATGTCGGAAGCGAGCATGCGCATGTTGCCCCATGCCGCGCGGTTGGCGACCGCCGCGCCGAAACCTTTTTCTTTAATTTCGCCGAAAAAAGCGCCGAGCGTCGGCTGTTGCCGGTTGTAATAATCGTCCAGCGTTTTTAAGTTGCGCATGATTTTTTTGCCGCGGTGCGGATGCGCGTCCGCAAGCTGCACGACATATTCGCGGTCGTAGCGGAACGGTTCGCGCTCTTTCGGGCGGATGACGATTGCGCCGTAGGCGCCGTCCGGTTCTTGAAATCCCGAATGGCTGTGAAACCAGTATGTGCCGGACTGCGCAACGGGAAAGCGGTATACAAAAGTTTCGCCCGGCGCGATGCCGTCAAAGCTAATGTCCGGCACGCCGTCCATTTGGAAGGGCAAAATCATGCCGTGCCAATGAATTGAACTTTCCACGCTTAAATTATTTTTGACGCGAATTTCAACTTCTTCGCCTTCGTCAAAAACCAAAACCGGCCCGGGGGACGCGCCGTTAAATCCCACGCCTTCGCGCCGAAATCCGCCGGTATCAATAATCACCGGGTCAATCGTCAGCGCGTGCATTTTTTCGCCCGGCGCGTTATGTATCGCGCGCGCGGCGACGCCGCCCGTTTTGGCGAGGTAATCGCCCGCCATTGCGGGGGCGAAAATTAACGCCGCACCCGCCGCCAATATTATTGCATGTTTTGTTGCGCGTTTTTTCATGGGTTTTCCCCTTGCATTATTGCCATTTAAATTCGCCGACCATTCCCGATTCGTAATGCCCGGGAATGTTGCAGGCGAATTCCAATTTTCCCGTTTCCGAAAATTTCCACGCCAATTCGCCCGCCATGCCCGGTTCCAGCAAAATGCTGTTGGGGTCGTCGTGTTTCATGGAGTGCCCGTCATCGCCGCCCGCCGCCATTTTTTCGCGGTCAATGCGGTCGGGAAACAAAACGCCGTGCTGCACCATCATCAGCATTTCGTCTTTGTGGGCGGCGTGCATTGCGGCGGTGCCGATGTTAAATTCATGCACCAGCCGCCCTTCGTTTTTGACGGCAAAGCGGACGATTTCGCCCGCCCGCACATGCACGAATTCCGGTTCGTAATAATTGTCGCGCAGAATAATTTCCACCGTCCGTCCGGCGTTTTCCGCGGCGGCGGGTTCGCCGATATTCGCCGCTTCGCCGTGGCTGTGGTCGCCGCTTCCGGCGGCAAATGCGCCGCCCGCCAGCATCGCGCCGATTAAAATAAATAAAAATTTCATAATATTGCATTCCCGCCAAGCGTCCAAATTGCGCCCGTAAACGCTAATATAAACCTTTCCCCAACGGAAAAGCGAATCTTTTTTAGAATTTTTTTCATTCAACCGCAAATTGCCGCAACCCCCCGCAAAATTCGGAAATAACGGGCGGGGCGGAAATACGGGTAGGGCGGAAATAGTAGGCGGAGCGGAAATCGGGTGGAGCGGAAATGGCGGCGTATTTCATCATTCCTGCGAAAGCAGGAATCTAAACTGGCGGCGTTTACTGCTCCGTTGTTGGCGGCAAAAGTTTCCGCTTTGCGGAAAGGGCTGGATGCCCGTTTTCGCGGGAATGGCGGGCAAATCTGTATAATCAAAAAATGCTTTTTTGGGGGAGATTGTTGGGGGCGGGTTTTGCGGGGGTTGCCGTTGCCGGCGTTTTGGCGGCGTGCGGCGGCGGCGGGCAATCTTCCGTTTTGCCGTCCGCTACTCCGCCGCCCGCCTCGCCGGTCGGCGGCTACGGCAGAGACGACGATAGAAATATTGTGTTTTGCGATGCGACGGGCAAAAAATTGAACGGCGGCGCGGGCGAATCTTCCTCCGCAAACACTTCCGCGCGTCAT
>JBPCWY010000135.1:0-7159 GCA_051009035.1 Gammaproteobacteria bacterium | reverse complement strand
CTTTTTCCGCTGGGGGGGGACAAAGGCGGGGGGGGGGAAGGTCCGGTTTTTTTTTTTTTTTTTGGCGGGGGGCGGAAACCCACCCCCCCCCCCCCCCCCCCCCCCCCGCCCCGCCAATAGCGCGCTTCTTCCAAAGCGACAAGATAAGACGGCGGCGCGGGCGGCGGCGCAAAAGGCGCAAGCCAAAAAGACGCCGCCGCCAACACCAGCAACGGCGCGTAAATCGGCAGCCAGTCGCGCCAAAAATTCACGCCCGCGCCGCCGCAATTTTGTCGCACAATTCGCGCACCGCCCCCGCCCCCGCGGGCAAATCCGGAATCCAATGCGCCGCCGCCAGCACTTCCGGCGCGGCGGTTTTGGGCGCAACGGCAAAACCCGAGTATTGCATCGCGGGCAAATCGGGCAA
Source organism: Gammaproteobacteria bacterium (assembly GCA_051009035.1). Classification (GTDB taxonomy): domain Bacteria; phylum Pseudomonadota; class Gammaproteobacteria; order Tethybacterales; family Persebacteraceae; genus Persebacter. The sequence continues at coordinate 6,753 of JBPCWY010000135.1, read as the reverse complement.
GTCGTCCCCCATATACGCCGCGGTTTCGGGGGCGAGCGATTCGTCTTCCAAAATCCGCCGCACCACCGCCAATTTATCGTCCACGCTGGTATGGATGCGGAGAATGCCGAGTTGCCGCCCGCGCCGGTGAATATCGCCTTCGTCCGCGGCGGCGGAAACCAGCGCAACCTGCACGCCGCTTTGGATGAGGCGGCGGACGCCGAAGCCGTCCAAAGTATGAAACGCGCGCGCCGCGCCCTGCGAAAAACAATACAAGCGGCCGTCGGTCAGAACGCCGTCCACATCCAAAAACAATATCCGCACCCGCGCCGCGCGCGCCTCCGTTTTCATTGCCGCATTATAATTTTTTTGCCCGCCTTTCGCCAAACTTTCCGCGCCAAACCGCGTCCGCCCGCGCCGTTTTTTAGCGCAAACCGCAAGCCGCACAATCCCCCCCCCTTTCCGTCATTCCCGCGAAGGCGGGAATGATTCCTCGCCCCCGACATTTGTCGGGGGCGAGGAGGCCAAAATCTACAAAATAATATACGAATATTTGTTCGGCAATCTGCCGCCGCCCAAAAATGAAAATGCCCCCAAAAAGGGGTTTTTTGCAACCATAGTTAATTTTATCTTTTCCGTAATTAGAATCACGGAAAGACAAAACCCGCAAATGGAAATATCTATTTGCCAAAATTGCGGCACGGCCGGCCTCCCCGCCCGCATAAGAAAAGGCGTCGTTGCCGGCAATTTTTTGGAAATTATTTTATGGCTTGTAATTATAGTATTCCCTTTTCTGATTATTGGAAGTTGGTTAATTCCTCCCGGCTATACGCTGCGGCGAAACGCTTACAGATACAGTATTTGCAAAAAATGCGGCGGGCGCAAAGTCATGCCGCCGGATTCGCCGATGGGTAGAAAATTGCAAAAGCAATTTAGAGAATCGGATTAAATACTAAAAATCCAACGGCTAAATTAAACGATGCGCGAGCAATTCGTGGAACGACAGCGCGCCGGTTAGTTTTCCGTTTTCCGTTGCGGTTAAATGATTGACGCGCTTTTCGCGCATTAAATTTAAGGCGTCCGCCGCCAGCATCGCCGGCGCTATGCTGCGCGGTTTTGGAGTCATTAATTCGGCGATGCCGGTTTTGGCAAAATCCGCGCCCGCCGCCACCGCCCGCCGCAAATCGCCGTCCGTAAAAATCCCGCGCAATACTTCGCCGTCCGCCACCAAAACCATTCCCATCCGCTTACCGCTCATCTCCACCAACGCTTCGGCAAAAGACGCGCCCGCCCCCACCACCGGCAATTCTTCGCCCCGCCGCATGACATCCGAAACGCGCAACAACAACCGCCGCCCCAGCATTCCGGACGGATGCGATTTCGCAAAATCGTCCGCCGAAAAACCGCGCGCCGAAAACAACGCCACGGCAAGCGCATCGGTCAACCCCAGCATCGCCGTGGAGCTTGCAGTCGGCGCGAGATTTAACGGGCATGCTTCGCGCTCTACTTGGATAATTAATGCCGCCGCCGCCGCCCGCGCGAGCGTGGATTCCGCCGCGCCGGAAACGGTGATTAATTCCGCGCCTTGCCGCCGCACCGCGGGGAGTAAATCCAAAACTTCGCGGCTTTCGCCGGAATACGACAGCGCAAGCATTACATCGCCCCCCGCCAAAACGCCCACATCGCCGTGTCCGGCTTCGGTCGGATGCATGTAAAACGCCGGGGTTCCGGTGGACGCCAAAGTCGCCGCCGCCTTGCGCGCGATATGCCCCGATTTGCCGACGCCGGTGCAAACGGTTTTGCCTTTGCAGGCAAGCAACAACGAAATCGCGCGGACGAAAGAATCGCCCAAATTATCGCGCGCCAATTCCAGAGCGGCGCGCTCCGCGTCCAATACTTCGCGCCCGGTTTCCAGCCAGCGCGCGCTCACTGCCAGCGTCCGGACGATTCGGTAGCGGAGTCCGAAATCGCCTGCGCAAAAGGACGCCCGCCGGTAAAATAACGCGGCATATTATCAATAAAAACATTGACATCGTCCCGCGTGTCGTAGACGCCGAAAGTAACGACAAATTTATTGCGCTCTCCCAGCAGGGCGGGATACACCATTAAATTACGCAGCGGATAAAAATCGCCGAAGTAGCGCAAAAACCTTTCCAAAAAAACGCTCCGCTCCTGTCCCACCGTAAGCAGGCGCGCCGTATAACCGCCCGGTTCTCCGGCAATCCATGTTTCGGTCGCATTGAGGCGCAGGCGCAAATAACTCGTTTCCGGCATCCAACCCCACCGCTCGTTATCCACCAGCCCCGCTTTGCGAATGGTTTCGCTTTGCCAGCCGTCGTTGCCGTTTCCTTTCCCCGCCGCCGCGGGAGATTCGGTATGCGACTCGGCAAACAGCGCGACTTCCGCGCCGATTTTTTCGCCGTCAATCGCTTCGCCTTTTTGCAGCGCAACCACCACCGAAAGCAATGCGCTTTCCGCCGCCGCGCTTGTTTGCGTTTCAACAATGGATTCCGTTTGCGGTTTTGTTTGCGGATTCGTTTGAACCGCGGTTTGAACTGCGGCGGGTTTAACGGCTTCCGTTTTAATTTCGGGTTTGACCGCGGGTTTGACGACGGTTTTAATTTCAATTTCCGCCGCGGCAATTTCAACCGGCGGCGTTTCGTTTTGGACGGAAGATTCCGCCGCCCGCGCCGCATCGTTTCGTTGCGGCGGTTTTGTTTGCGTTTCCGCCCGCGCCGCGGATTGCGGATTGGTCCGCGGCAAAGCGGCGGACGGCGCAATAGTTTCCGCATTGTCCGAAATTGCGGTATCCGAATTTGTATTATCCAAATCCGCGTTGTCGGGCGAATTATCCGGCGCGGAATCGGCGGCGGGCAAGGACGGCGTTTCGGCAACGGCGGCAACGGCGGCGGATTCTCCCGGCGGCAAATCAGAATCATCAAACCGGCTAAACACGGCAAGCGCCAGCACGGCGCAGGCGGCGACGGAAAGCCCCGCGGTTAAACGGCGCGAAAACCGCTGCGCCTCTTCGGAGCGGTAGCGCATGCGCCCGTATTTTGCGTCTTTGACCGCGCGCCGCACATCTTCGTATACCACCCGGTCGCGCCCGCGTTCAAACGCCGACAACATCGCCTTGTCCGCCAATACATTAATGCGGCGCGACAACCCCTGCGACACAACGGCGAGCAAGTGGCATCCGTCTTTGGCGAATAATTCGCCGCCGTTGTAGCCCGCCGCATGCAGCCGCGTGGAAATGTATTCGCGAATGTCGTCCCGCCCGAACGGTTCCAGAGTGAGCGCGACGGTGATGCGTTCGCGCAGCTGGCGCATGTTTTGCCGCGAAAGTTTATCCAGCAATTCGGGTTGTCCGAAGAGGGCGATTTGCAAAAGTTTGTGGCGTCCCGTTTCCAAATTGGAAAACAGGCGGATTTCTTCCAAAGAATCGTCCGGCATGGCTTGCGCTTCGTCAATAAACGCGACGACCCGTTTGCCTTTTGCGTGCCGGTCAATCAGGTAATTTTGCAGCCGCCGCAAGGCGTCCGGGCGGGACGCGTCAATGTCCAATTCCAGCTCTTCGCAAATGTTGTATAAAATTTCGCGCCCCGAAAAACTCGGGTTGGCGATGTAGACCAACTCCACATTTTCGGGCAACCGCTCGCTCAGCGTCCGCAACAGCATCGTTTTGCCGCTGCCCACTTCGCCGGTAATCATCATAATGCCTTCGCCCACTTCCACCGCGTAGCGCAGCGCGTGCAAAATCTCGCCGCGCCGCCCGCCGCCGTAAAAAAATTCGGTAGTCGGCGTTATTTTGAACGGCGCTTCGCGCAGTCCGAAATGTTTAAGATACAAAGTCATGGTTTTTCCTCCGCCGGCGCAAACGCCGCAAAATAAAATATCGCGCGCCCCAAAACGCGCCCGTCCCCGCGCAACGGCAAAGCCGCACGCATCGCCGCGCGGTTTTGGCGCGGTAAATTTTGACGCGGCATGCGGCGGTTAAACTTATTCACCGGAAAGAAACACCGCGCCGTTTGCGACTTGCACCGGATAAGTTTTGAGCGGCGATTCGGCGTCTTCCAACGGCGCGCCGTCCGCCAGCCGCCAGCTCCAAAAATGCAGGCAGCAAGTAATGTTGCCGTCCGCCACTTCGCCGTCTTCCAGCGGCGCTTCCTGGTGCGGGCATAATCCCTGCACCGCGTAATACGCCCCGCCGGTGCGCACGACGACAATCGGCGCGCCGTCCGGACCTTTGCATTCCAACGGCGCGTCCTCTTCCAAATCGCTTTCTTTGCACAACTCAAACATTGCTTTTTTCCTTTCCTTCGGGGATAAATAAAGCGCCTATTGCGGCGACAAACTCGTCGTCCACCGCGCCCGCCAATGCGCGCAACGCGGCAATATCTTTTAAATAATTAAACCGCGCCTGCCGCAGCTGCACGCGCGCGTCAAACAAAGTTTCTTCCGCGTCCAAAACATCGGCGACAATCCGCGCGCCGCTTTCGTATCCGGCGACCGTCGCGTCCAACGCCGCCGCCGCCGCGCTTTCGGAAGCGCGCAACGCCGCCCAGCGCGATTGCGCCAGCGCCGCCCGCCCGTGCAATTCGCGCGTTTGCAATTCTTCCCGCCGCATTACCGCACGCACTGCGCGCCGCGCCGCCGCGCTGTTTGCCGCCACCCGCCGCGCTTCGGCGCGCGCGCCGCCGCCCGAATACAAAGTTTGTTCCGCCGCAATAACGATATTTTCGCGCCGCTCCGAAAGCGCCCCGTTTGTCCGGCTTTCCGCGCTCAATGCCACGCGCGGAAAAATCACCCGGTCGGCGGCGCGCACCAACGCCAGCGCCGATTCTAAATCGGCGCGCGCCGCCGCCGCCGCGTGCGATTCTTGCGCCACCCGCGCAAGCCATTCGCCCAGCGGCTGCAACGGCGGAAAATGCAAAACGCCCTCCCGCGTCAAATGCGCCCGCCGCCCGCGCAAACCGCTGATGCTGTACAGCCGGTCTTGCTCCAAATTGTAGTTGTATTCGCTTTGCAACAAATCGGCGCGCAATCCGGCAAGCCGCGCTTCGGCTTCCAGCACATCCACCACCGTGCCCGCCCCCGCTTCGGCAAACGACTGCGCCCGCCCGTATTGCTCTTCGGCGATTTCCACGCGCGTTTCGGAAAGGCGCATTAAATCCCCGGCGAGTTGAAAATCCAGCCACGCTTCCACCGCCGAAAGCCGCAACGCCTGCTCCGCGCCCGCATAACGCGCGCGCGCGGCGCGCACCCGCGCTTCTCCGGCGCGGTGGCTTTCCCACAGCGGCAAATTGAAAATCTGCTGGTTGAGCGAAACATAAATGCTCCGCCGCGAATCGTTTTCCCCGCCGCCGGACGCGTTTCCTTGTTCCAGCGTTTTGCTCGCCCCGGCGCTGATTTGCGGCAACAACGGCGCGCGCGCAATGTCGTCTTCTTCGCGCGCCGCCGCGAGGATAAATTGTTGCTGCGCCAAATCCGGATTGTGCGCCAGCGCGGCGCGCACCAATGCGGGCAAATCGCCGGTTTCCACTAACGCGGCAAACGCCGCCGCCGGCAACAGCAGCAACAAAAACCGGGCGCGGCGCGCCGTCCAAATTAAAATCCGCATGCGGTTAAAATTCAAACGCCGGCGGGGACGGCGCGTTCTGCAATAACGGAATGCAGGTTTCCAAAATATCGCGGCGCAACAACATGCCTTCGCGCCGTTTTTCCACCAGCGACAAAGTCATCGCCGGCGCGCGCCCTTCCACCGCCAGCAACCGCCCGCCGTCTTTAATATTGTTCCAAAATTCGGGGGCTATCAGCGGCGTCGCGCCGGTGAGGACGACGGCGTCAAATTGTTCCCCGCCCGCAACGCCCCGCGCGCCGTCTTCCGCCGCGACTTCCACATTTTTCAGCGGCGCCAAACGCCGGGCGGCGGCGGCGGCGAGCTCCGGGATAATTTCCATCGTTTTGACAAACGCCGCCTGCCGCCCCAGCAATGCGGCAAAAAAACCGCTGCCGCAGCCGACATGCAACACCCGCTCGTCCGGACGCACCGCAAGCGCCTGCAACATGCGCGCTTCCAGCTTCGGCTCCAGCATGGTTTGCCCGAAACCAATCGGCAGCTCCGTATCGGCGTAAGCCAAATCGCGCAGGGCGGGGTCGGCGACAAAATCTTCGCGCGGCACCGTCCGGTACAATTCCAGCACCGCTTCGTCCAGGACATCCCACGGACGAATCTGCTGTTCAATCATGTTAATGCGTGTTTGTTCGTTCATCGTTTTTTTTTGCCTCCGGTGCCGAGAAGAGGACTCGAACCTCCACAGGACTTCCGCCCCACTAGGGCCTGAACCTAGCGCGTCTACCAATTCCGCCATCTCGGCTGCGGTTAATTCCGTATTGTATTATAATATCGGCGAATTATGCCCGCCGGACGCAATTTATGAACGACTTTTTTACCGCGCTGGAAAACGCCCCCGCCGGCACCCGGCGCGATTTGGCGGAAACCCTCGCCGCCCTGCGCTTCGGGGCGGACGGATTATTGCCGGTCGTCGCCCAGTGCGCCGCCACCGGACAAACCCTGATGCTGGCGTGGATGAACCGGGACGCCCTGCGCGAAACATTGCAAAGCGGGCGCATGGCGTATTTTTCGCGCCGCCGCCAAACGCTCTGGCGCAAAGGCGAAACTTCGGGCAATATTCAGGAGCTGGTTTCGCTGTCCGCCGACTGCGACGGGGACGCATTGCTGGCAAAAGTGCGCCAAACCGGCCCCGCCTGCCA
>JBPCWY010000134.1:0-4929 GCA_051009035.1 Gammaproteobacteria bacterium | reverse complement strand
ATTATTCACCAATGGGAGAGAAAACTATGCAGGATACTTTGGATTTTCCGTCCGGCATTCCGTCCGGATATATTCCGCTGGAAGACGAGCCGGCGTTTGACGCCGCGCGGCATTTGGCGCTGGATATGCCCGCGTCCGTTTTGTCGCTTGCGGATTTGGGTTATGACGGCGAAACGATTGCGCGATGTCCGTCCGCGCTCGGCATTACCGCGCCGTTTCGCGTTTTTTCGGACGAAGGGCTCGCCGCGGCGCGGGATATTACGGCGCGCATGAAATCCAACCGCAACGCCCCCGCCGGCACGGGCAAAAACCGGCTGGGGTCTTACATTCGCGGGGCGGGTTACCGCTCCCGATTTTTGCGCGATTTTTGCGAGTGCCGCGAGTTGTTGGATTTTTTATCCGAAATTGCGGGCGCACCGCTGGCGCGGCATACCGTTCCCGCCGTGGCGTGCGGGGTGAATTACGCGCCCGAAGATATTAGCCGCGCGGTGGATACTTGGCATGTGGATTCGGTTTCGTTTGACGCGGTGATTTTGCTTACCGCGCCGGATTCTTTTCGCGGGGGGCAGTTTCAATATTTTCGCGGGACAAAAGCGGAGGGCGAAAAACTGCTCGGCGGAAAAGGCGAAGAGGGCGCGGAAACCGCCTTGCCCGCGGAACGAATTTCCACCATGGATTTTCCCGCCGCCGGCAGCGGATTTTTACAACAGGGCAACATGGTTTTTCACCGCGCTTGCCGCTTGTTGGAAAAAGCCGAGCGCGTAACTTTGCTGCCTTCTTTTGTCGCTTTGCCCGGCGCGGCGGACGGGACGAATGTCGGCGCGATGAGCAAGTGGGGCGACCCGGGTTTGCTTGCGGAGTTGGCGCGGCACGAGGCGTGGCTTGCCGAAGGGCGGTTGCGGCGGTTGATTGGCGGTTTGCCGCTTAATGCCGCGCCGGAAGAAATCGCCGAAGCCGTAGAATCCGCCGCCGCCGGTCTTTGCCGCTTTGCCGCCGAAGCGCGCGCCGCCGCAAAATAATGGCGGACGCGCCCGTTTTAATTACCGGCGCGGGAGGTTGCATCGGCGCGTGGGTTTTGCGGCGGTTGCGCGATTGCGGGCGGGAAGCGGTTGCGTTTGATTTGTCCGCCGACCGGCGGCGGTTTGCGCTGTTATGCGATTCTCCGGCGGAGGCGGATTCCGTCATTTGGGAAACCGGCGATATTGCCGATTTTGCGCGGGTGCATGAAATTTTTTTACAATACCGACCGGCGGCGGTGATTCATCTCGCCGCGTTGCAAGTGCCGTTTTGCGCGGCGGACCCGATGTTGGGCGCGCGGGTTAATGTCGCCGGAAGCGTTAATATATTTGAAGCGGCGCGGCAAAGCGGCGTTACAAAAATCGCCTACGCCAGCTCCGTTGCGGCGGCGGCGATGGGCGCGGAAAGTCCATGGAAACAAACTTTATACGGCGCGTATAAAATTTGCAATGAAGAAACGGCGCGGGTATATTGGCGCGATTACGGCGTAGCCAGCATCGGCGTCCGCCCGTCCGTTGTATATGGTCCGGCGCGCGACCAAGGCATGAGCGCCGCGCCGACTTTGGCGATGATGGCGGCGGCGTTGGAGCGTCCGTATACGATTCCGTTTTGCGGCGCGGCGGGATTTGTGCATGCGGGGGAAGCGGCGGCGGCGTTTATCCGTGCGGCGGATGCGGCGGGCGAAGACGCAAAAGTGTTTAACTTAAACGGCGTTGAAAAAACGGTTGCGGAAACCGCGGCATTAATTTTGTCGCATTGTCCGCGGGCGGATATTAACATTACCGGCGCGCCGCTGCCGTTTCCTTCGGATGCGGACGATGCGCCGTTGCGCGCGCATATCGGCGAATATTGGCGTCCCGATTTTGAAGAAGGAGTCCGCACCGCTTTGGATTTTTTCGCCCGGCGGGCGGCGGAAGGCAGAATACATTTTCCGGAGGATAACAAATGAAACTTGCGCGCTACGGCGAAAAAGGGATGGAAAAACCCGGGCTGGTAGACGGCGAAGGACGCCTGCGCGATGCGTCCGCTTTTGTTGAAGATTGGCGCGGCGCGTTTTTGGGGGACGATACTTTGGCGCGGTTGCGTCCGGAAGACATGCCGCTGGTCGGCGGCGCACCGCGGCTGGGCGCGCCGGTCGCGCAAATCGGCAAAATTGTCGGCATCGGATTAAACTACCGCGCGCACGCCGCAGAAGCCGGGCTGCCGCCGCCGCAAGACCCGATTATTTTTATGAAAGCGGCAAGCGCGCTCAACGGCCCGAACGACGATATTATTTTGCCGCGCGGCAGCCGCAAAACCGATTGGGAAGTGGAGCTTGCGGCGGTTATCGGCAAAGGCGGAAAATACATTAAACGCGAAGACGCGCTATCGCATGTCGCGGGGTATTGCATCGCCAACGATGTTTCGGAGCGCGAATATCAAATTGAACGCGGGACGCAATGGACGAAAGGAAAAAGCGCCGATACTTTTGCGCCGCTGGGTCCGTGGCTGGCAACGCGCGATGAAATTCCCGACCCGCAAAATTTAAAATTGGAATTGCTGTTGAACGGAAAGCGCATGCAGCGCGGCAATTCCGCCGACATGATTTTTTCCATCGCCGAATTGGTCGCGCGCGCGTCCGAATATTTTTCATGGCAGGCGGGCGATGTGATGATTACCGGAACGCCGCCGGGAGTCGGTTTCGGGCAAAAACCGCCGCGTTATTTGCGCGCCGGGGACGCGCTGACGCTGCGCATCGGCGGGCTGGGCGAACAAAACGCCGTGGTTGCCGAAGGATAATTTGCGCGTGGATTTTTCCGGCAAAACGGCGGTGATTACCGGCGCGGCGCAAGGCATCGGGCTTGCGGTTGCGCGGCGTTTTGCCGCCGCCGGGGCGGTTGTAATCGCCGCCGATTTGTCGCCGCCGCCGGACAAAATGGCGTTTTATAAAACCGATGTATCGCGGGAGGACGAAGTGCGGGCGTTGTTTGCGCATGTTAAAAAACAATGCGGCGGCGCGGATATTTTAGTCAACAACGCCGGAGTCGCTTTGGAAAAATCTTTGGAAGACACGACCGCGGAAGAATGGGAAAAAGTGATGGCGGTTAATGTGCGCGGCGTTTTTTTGTGCGCCAAACATGCGGCGGCGCAAATGCGCGCGCGCGGCGGCGGCGCGATTATCAATATCGGCTCCATAGAAGCGTCCGGCGCAAACCCGATGCACGCGGCATATGCGGCGTCCAAAGGCGCGGTGCATAGCATGACGCGCAATATCGCGCTGGAATTTGGCGCGGATAATATCCGCTGCAACGCGGTTGCGCCGGGATGGATTGATACGCCGTTTAACGAAAAATTGCTCGCGCAATATCCCGACCCGCAGAGGGCGCGGGAAGCGGTTTGCAAACTTCATCCGGCGGGAAAAATGGGAACGCCGGACGATGTCGCCGCCGCCGTGATGTGGCTGGCGTCCGCGGATTCCGTTTTTACCAACGGGCAAATTTATGTGCATGACGGCGGGCGGACGGCGCGCCTGCCGTTGCCGCTGCTTTAATTAAAGAATTAATAAACGCGCCCGCATGCGTTTATTAAGTTAAAATACATTTATTAATAATATCACCAAGCGGATAAAAACATGCAAAACAAACAAACGGACGGCGCGCGGGAATGGGAGAATGCGGCGGCGGTGATTACCGGCGCGGGTTCCGGCGTGGGCGCGGCGGTCGCCGAATTATTCGCGGCGGCGGGGGCGAAATTATTATTAGTCGGGCGGGACGAAAATAAACTGCGCCAAACCCGCGCGCGTGTCGGCGATTCGCCGTGCGAATGTTTTGCGGGCGATTTGGCGGACGCCGGTTTTTGCCGCGCCGTGCCGGCGAAAGCGGAAAATCTTTTCGGGCGTTTGGATGTTTTGGTGAATAGCGCGGGCGTTATCCGCCGCGGCGCGGCGGCGCATACTTCGGACGAAGCATGGCGCGAAACGATGCAAATTAATTTGGACGCGGTGTTTTATTTAAGCCGCGCCGCGGCGGAAATCATGCGGCGGCAAAAAAACGGCGCGGTGGTTAATATATCGTCCACTTTGGGTTTGGCGGGTTGCGGCGGTTTGGCGGCGTATTGCGCGAGTAAAGGCGGAGTCGTGCAACTCACCCGCGCGCTGGCGTTGGAATGGGCGGCGGAAGGTATCACGGTCAACGCGGTTTGTCCGGGCGCGATTGATACGCCGATGTTGTTTTCCGGGCATCCGTCCGGCACGACCGAAGAACAAACGCGCGCGAAAAACATTGCATTAATTCCGCGCGGGCGTTTGGCAACGGCGGCGGAAGTCGCGCGCGCGGTAAAATTTCTGGCATCGGAGTCGCACATCACGGGCGCGGCGTTGCCGGTAGACGGCGGTTATACGGCGCAATAACGGCGGCGCAACACCGGCAACCGCGCGCAGTTTTTATGTCGCCGCGGCATGCGTTGCGGCTTCTTTGCCATTTTTGCCGCTTGCGGAAATAAAACCGGCGGACGGCGGCGTTATCGCGGTTTTCTTGCTGATGGGCGGCATGTCCGCGCTGGCGGCGTTTTTGTCGCTGTTTGTTTATTGGGAAATCGCGGCGGGAGTCATTGTCGGCTTTGCAATGCACGGCGAGATTCCGGACATAATGCCGGTAAAAAAACGCGCGCCGCAAGTTGCGATTTATTTTGCCGCGGAAAATTAACCGGATTTTTACGCGCAAAAAAAAAACGGCGATTCGGACGGGCGGTAAATTAACGCCGCCGCGAATCTTTTCATTATTAACAAAAACGCGCCGGACGGAAACGCCGTAAATTAATATTAGGCGCGGTTTTGACAATCCCGCAATCCGGCGATGCGCGAAAATTGCGCCGTTTGCTTTGCGGAGCGCCTTACGAAAAAAAAACGCGCGGGCGAAAAATATTTTTGCGGTT
>JBPCWY010000133.1:0-3625 GCA_051009035.1 Gammaproteobacteria bacterium | reverse complement strand
GCGGTGGACGGACACCGCCACCGCCCGGAAATTGAACAAGCGGTCGCCGAATTTGGCGGCGCGATTCCGCCGGTCGTATTCACGCCCCATCTTTTGCCGGCGGCGCGCGGCATATACGCGACAATCTACGCGCCGTTAAAAGAAGGCGCGGATTGCGCCGCGTTGTTGCGCGATTATTGGAAGGACGAAATTTTTATTGATGTTTTGGAAGACGGCGTCCCCGAACTCGCGCATGTGGCGCGGACAAACCGGGCGCAATTATTCGGCAAACGCATCGGCGGCGATACGGGATTAATTATCGCGGCGCTGGATAATTTGCAAAAAGGCGCGGCGGGGCAGGCGGTGCAAAACATGAACATTCGTTTCGGTTTTGCCGAAGACGCGGGATTGTCCGGGGCGCGCGCGGTTTAATGAATCTTTTGCTTCGCTTCGTTGCATGGTTGCGGGAGTTTTGGCGGCGCAACAAAAACGCGCCGGTCGCGCTGCAAAAAACGCTGTTTATTGCGGGGATGGCGGCGGCGATTGCGTTTATCGGCGGGCGCATTCATCCGGAAAGCGTCTACCGCGAATTGGAAGACAATATTGAAAACCTGCGCGGCGACATGCGCGGGCTTGCGGCGGCGCGCGAAAAAAACGAAAGCGAAATTCGCCGCAGCCGTTTGGCGGAAGAAATCGGGCAAAAAGCCGCAAAAATTTTGGACGGGCGGATTGAAGAATTGGCGGCGGAAAACATGCGCCTGCGCGAAGAAATTATTTTTTACCGGCGTTTTGTCGGCGCGGAATCGCACGGCGAATTAAACATTTACGCGCTGGAAGAAACGCCCGATTTTCGCGCCGGCTACCGCCGTTTTTCGGCGGTTTTGGTATATCCGCAAACTGAGTTTTCCGGCAGTTATTATTTTGAAGCGGCGGTGGCGGGCGAAAACGGCGCGGAGCGGGTGGTGCGCGCCCCATCCGAAGAAAACGCGCCGCTGCAATTTGACTCCTACGCAGAAATCGGGCAAATCGTGGAATTGCCTTCGGACGCGCAAATCGCCAAACTGCGCCTGGTCGTCAACAACAAAGACGGGCGGGAAGAAACGCAGGCGGTGGCGGGGGTGGAAGCGGAATTTAGAGAAGAAAACGCGGCGGACGAAAACGGCGGCGAATAATCCGCGCGTTTTTTTGACAATCGTCCGCGGCAATTTGCGCGGCGGGGGAGCGGGGGTAAAAAAATTTTCCGCATGTTTGGGGTTGTGGTAGAATTGCCGCATATTCCAAACGCAAAGGAGAAAAGCCATGACAATCGGCGAACCGCATTTTATTAAACTTGTCCGGATTTACGATGCGCCGTGCGAGCGCGTGTTTGCGGCGTGGACGGACAAAGAGCGCCTGCGCCGCTGGTTTGCGCCGCGCGGATTTACCATTGAAGAATACTCCGGCGAGGGCCGTCCGGGCGCGGCGTGGCGCGTTTGTTTTCGTTCCCGGCAGGGCGGCGAATACCGCTCCAGCGGCGTGTGCAAAGAAATCGCCGCGCCGGAACGCGTCGTCTACACCCACTCGTGGGAGGACGAAAACGACGCGCGCAGCCCGGAGACGACGGTGACCGTCCGTTTTTCGGAATTGGCGGGGCGGACGCTTTTGGAATTTCATCAGGCGGTTTTTCCCGACGCCGAATCGCGCGACCGGCACGAAGAAGGATGGTGTACTTGTTTGGAGCGTTTGGCGGAGCATTTGGATGAAAAATAACGCGCCGCAAACCGCCGCGTTTTTTCGGGGGCGGGCATGAGTTCTTCCGACATTAAACTTTTCATCCACGGGCGTTATGTCGCCGCGCAATCGGGCGAAAGTTTTACGAATACGAATCCCGCCACGGGCGAAGCGCTCGGCAAAGTGCATATTGCCGGACAGGCGGATGTGGACGCGGCGGTGGAATCGGCGCGCGAAGGGTTTGCCGAGTGGTCGGCGTATTCCGCCGTAGCGCGCGGGCGCGTTTTGCGGCGGGCGGAAAGCATTTTGCGCGCGCGCAACGACGAATTGGCGGAATGGGAAACGCGCGATTCGGGCAAACCGATACAAGAATCCAAAAGCGTGGATGTGCATTTGGGCGCGGATTGTTTTGAGTTTTACGCCGGAATCGCGCCCGCATTGGGCGGGGAATTTATGCACGAACAAAGCGGTTTTTCCTACACCCGGCGCGAGCCGCTGGGCGTTTGCGCGGGCATCGGCGCGTGGAATTATCCGCTGCAAGTAACTTGCTGGAAAGCCGCGCCGGCGCTGGCATGCGGCAACGCGATGGTGTGCAAACCGTCCGAATTAACGCCAATAACTTCAACCCTGCTCGCCGAAATTTTGCTGGAAGCGGGGCTGCCCAAAGGCGCGTTTAATGTCGTCCACGGCTTTGGCGAAACGGGCGCGATGTTGAGCCGCCATCCGGACATTGCAAAAGTTTCGCTGACCGGCGAAGTCGGCACCGGCAAAAAAGTAATGGCGGATGCGGCGAATACTTTAAAACATATTACTTTGGAATTGGGCGGGAAATCGCCGTTGCTGGTTTTTGCGGACGCGGATTTGCATAACGCCGTCTCCGCCGCGATGCTCGGCAATTTTTACACGCAGGGCGAAGTATGCACAAACTGCACGCGCGTTTTCGTGCAGCGGGAAATTAAAGACGCGTTTGTCAAACAACTTGTCGCCCGCTCGTCCCGGTTAATTACCGGCGACCCGCTCGCGCCGCAAACGCAAATCGGCGCGCTGATTAGCATGGAACACCGCGAAAAAGTATTGGGATTTATCGCAAAAGCAAAAGAAGCGGGCGCGAAACTGCTGCTCGGCGGCGGCGCGCCGGAAGACGAAAAACTTTCGCGCGGGGCGTTTGTATGCCCGACAATTTTTGACGAATGCGCGGACGATATGCCGCATGTGAAAGAGGAAATTTTCGGTCCCGTGTTGTCCGTCCTCACTTTTGACGACGAAGACGAAGCGGTGCGGCGCGCCAACGACACGCCTTACGGCTTGGCGGCGGGCGTATTTACCAAAGATATAAACCGCGCGCACCGCGTTGTCGCGCGGCTGGATGCGGGCATTTGCTGGATAAATAATTACAACGCGTATCCGATGCAGTTACCGGCGGGCGGGTTTAAACAATCCGGTTTGGGGAGCGAAAACGGCATGGAAACCGCGCGCCACTACACGCGCCTTAAAACCGTGCAAGTAGAAACGGGCGATGTGGATTCGCCGTATCCGTAATTTGCAATATTTAATTCCGCGTTAAAATTTATTTCGGCGCGGCGCGAAGAAAAAAAGATTAATAAATTTCGGGTAGGGAAGTTAATAAATTTCAACGCCGCAAAATAGCGGCCGCCGCGGCATTTTTTCGTTAATTAATGGAGTAATATTAACAAACATGAAAATTGGATTGATTGGTTTGGGGACAATGGGGTCGGCGGTTGCGGCGAATGTGCTGCGCGCCGGTTTTGCGCTGTCCGTTTATGATATTAAACGCGAAAAAGCGCGTCTGTTGTTGGACAAAGGCGCGGCGTGGGCGGATTCTCCCGCCGCAGTCGCCGCGGATTCCGATATTGTATTGACGATGGTTTTTGGTCCGCGCGAATTAATAGAAGTCGTGCGCGGCGAAAACGGATTG
>JBPCWY010000132.1:0-2597 GCA_051009035.1 Gammaproteobacteria bacterium | reverse complement strand
CAACGCGCGCAACGCCTTTTCGCACCCGCGGTCGGCGGCGGTAACGGGCGAATCGTCCCCCTTATTTTCCACCGCAACGCCGCGGCGAAAATACGGCAAAGTCGCCGCCCGCCCCGCATCCGCCAACTTCCCGGCAAACTCCCAATATTCGTCCAACCCGCGCATGCGGCAATTATAGCGGCAAAACGGCGAAAAATGTTATAATAAAAGCATGACGGAAGAAATCCGCCGGCATTACCGGTTTGAGAATTTTTCGCGCGCTTTCGCTTTGTTGCGGGAAGCGGCGAAAATAGAGTCGCCCAACGATTTGGAACAATCTGGCATTATTAGCCGATTCTTGCGTGCGCATGATTTGGCGTGTAAAATGCTAACAGAGCGTTTGGAAGATGAAGGCGTTTTATTAACGGCGGCTACGCCCCGCATTGCAATTAAAAAAGCGGTTGCCGCAAATTTTATCGACAACCATAACATTTGGTATGATATGGGCGGTTTCGGCAACGACTTATCTTGTTTATGCGATGCCAAAAAATCGGAACAAGCGGTAGAAACAATCACAATCCCTTATTTGGCAGCGCTGAAAAAATTGCATAATAAATTCCAGCGCGAAATCCCCGCTGAAATTAAAAAATAAGGCGGTCATTGCTGACCGCCTTCCATGCCCTACCGAACAATACCCCGCATTGCCTAACACAACCGCGTCAAACCGGACAATGCCAAACCCCGCTGCGCCGAGCATAGCACGACCTTGCCGAAGTTAATTTTTTAAGTAATTATTTGCTTTTATTGTTAGAAAATTTCTCAACCTCAAATCGCCCAAATTGCGGGCGGAAATCGCCTAACCCTGCCCGTTTTCCGCCCATCTCCAACCAAATTTTCACTTCATCCGGATTACAAATTTCATCGTCAATGTCCAAAACAAAATCGCATGTCCATTTGTCAAAACGCGGACGCACTTTCATAATAGCGTTGCGTTGAATTACCACGCGTCGCCGGTCGGTGTATTTCCCGCTTTTCCACAAAGTTTCCACTGTCCCCTTGCCGTCATTCTTGATTTTAGAATCCTGAAAATCAAAAACGCCGTGGTCGCTGACAAACACGCCCGCTTTTGCGTCTTTGCCTTTTTTAAATTTTGTCGCCCCGGCGGCAATAACCGCCAGCAAGTTAACATCCGGGATAATAATTTTTCCGGATTCGTCAACATAAAGCGCGCCTACGAAGTCAAGTCGCGCAATCGCGTCTTTATCGGCGTCGGTTTGGGGCTTTTTCTTGGCGAGGGCGGATTTCGCTTTGGCATGCTCGGTTTGACTGTCAACGAGCGCGCCGTTGTGCATGAGGAGCGGGCGGACGCCGCGGATTTTGGCTTTGATTTCCATCGTGTTTTCTCCGTAGGTTTGGCGGCGGGCAACGGCGCGGGCGTTTTGCGCCCCGCATACCGCCGCCCCCGCAGTTCATTCGTGATTATATCATGGCAACGCTTGCAAAGCGTAGTCAAATTATTAATTTCTTCGGGGTCCCATTCCGCCCCTTCCTCCCACCTTTTCCAATCCCAATTTTTAGACGGATACGCGCGATGATGCACTTCCAGCCGCTCCGCAGAATTACAAGCCCGGCACCGCCCGCCGTCCCGCAAAATCGTTGCCGCCCGCACCTCCGCGGAAATTCCCCGCTTGGCGGATTTTTTCATGTTTTGCGCGAAATACCGGGGCGGTTTTCAACCCGGGCGGCAAGCTCTTCCCAATGCCGAAACGCTTCCCCGCCGGTTTTTCGGATATAGATTGTCATCGGTTTTGCGCTTTCGTAAATATGCCGCAAATCTTCGCCGAACATATCCACCGCCATATTTTCGTCGTAAATCCCGCGTTTCAATCCGATGGCAAGAATTTCAAACATGTTCATTACAAACAAAAAATTATCAAGGTTTTCGCTTCCTTGTTTAAGATATTCGTCCAGCGGCTCGTCTTTATACCGCCGAATAGTTTGATGCCCCTGCGAAACGCGCCCGTCATTGTTGTATTCCATGATGAAATCCAAAGTTGCGCGTTGGCGGGCAATCCGCCGGACAGCTCCGACCGACCAAACGGCGACCGCTACAAGGGAAAATTGCGCTATTACCGAAAATACCGGCAACAATTCATTCATTTAACCGTCTTTCTTTCGGCAAAAAGGCATGTAAATCCCCCCGCTACACCGCGGAAAAAACCGCGCAAAACGCCCCGAGCAGTCCGCTCCCAAATACCTAATTCCCGCAAAACCCGGCGGTTTTGCGGAAAAAATTAGGATTTGCGAATACCTTCCGCAGTCATGTTTTTCTCCGTCATGCCTGTATTATACCCCAAAATCCGAAAAATTTGCCAAATTTTTCAATTTTTTTCGCCTTCCAAAAAAACCCGCCCGTTAATAGCGGTAATGCTCCGGTTTATACGGGCCTTCTTTTTTGACGCCCAGATACGCCGCTTGCTCTTCGGTGAGCTCGGTTAGTTTTGCGCCGACATGCGCCAAGTGCAGGCGCGCCACCCATTCGTCCAAATGCTTCGGCAATACATGCACGCCCGTTTTGTATTTGCCGTGGTTGGCGAATAATTCTATTTGCGCCAGCG
>JBPCWY010000131.1:0-3678 GCA_051009035.1 Gammaproteobacteria bacterium | reverse complement strand
GGTTCCATCCAGTCTGGTGAATGGATTCGGTGTGGCTCCGATATCCTTGAAAAATTCGATGGAATCCGTACCCATGATTCCAAGCGTATTCTTCAGATTAAAGCATCCACTGTTCTGATCGGGTAATTGTTCGGCATCGAAAAAGGAAAGTGGTTGAATGGTGCCACCGAAACCGACATCAGAAAACTTGGCCGGCGATCCATCAGCAGGGATATAAAGGAAACGTCCGTTGATGTGAGTGACATCGACAAAAGGAACGAAATTGGGATTGCCAGAAGTGTTCACTAGCACATCGGCTTTGGAAAGCGTGTAGCTGTTTCCACCCTTCACAATGATTACCGCATCATTGAAACCAATGGCAAACTGGATATTGGCAGAGCCTACGATCGTTCCAATGGTACTGAAGGCACCGGTTTCCAAATTGGTGATTTTGATCAGGCTGTTACCGCTGACCTGGTATAGAGATCCATTCCATTCAAAGGAACCCCGGGCAGGCCCCAATGCTGTATTCAATTGCGTAATACCTGGAATAGGGATCATTTCGCCGTCACCATTATTGAAGATATTGAGCATATCAATATCAGTCTCAGGGAGGTCCACGGACCCGCTGATACCAGGTGGAAATGGAAGTTTTGAAGGTTCAGCCACTTATTGTTGAATCCTTTCCGAAGAATCTCTTGGAATCCACGCCCTTTGAATTGCCGGCGCCTTTCGGCAGCGTACTGGAAGGCACGGCATCGGGAATGCAGATTTCCTGATAAAGCAGTTTAATCATGGCCAACTCTTTGGCACCAGCCGTTCTGAGATCATCAGAAACCGGCCTCTTGTAGGCCGTGGCCAACAAAATAGCCAAGTTCAGCACAATACCATTGCGGGCATCCGCCGGTTCGTGTAACTGATCTCCTGCCGTCGGGAGGGGAACCAGATTCATCTTGATGCCCATGGATATCCACATTTGCACCATGGAATTAAGTTTGCCCAGCCCATGATTGATCTGTTCCGGACTGGCAGGCACCACCACAGAAACGATTTGGCTCTCCTGAAGGGCTTCGGTTATGATTGCGGTTCCATCACTCATAATTCAACCTTTCAACTACCAATTTAATACCAAATTTAAAATATTGGTATTTAAGCTGCTACCGGTGGGTCAGTCTTCGGTTCCGGCTTAGAATCCACATCCGTAAGTCCACCCGTATGTTCGGGGACTTCAGGGTTTTTACCGTCTGATTTCGGCTTCCTAGGATCCCCATCCGGCAATGAATCGATTGATCTGACCCAGCCTTCGGGGATTTGGTTTTCATAGTGCCAACCCTCTTCATCCTGTTTGGGGCCGTAACAATAAACCTGGTTTGGCATCTTCATAAAATTTCTCCACAACTTAAAGGTTAATGGTTGGCCACCCTGGGGAAATACGTTTAAATGGCACCCAAGGTGGCCAATCCAGTTAAAGAACTTAGGTAACCTGCTTTCCAAGCAGACAGCCACACATCTGTTCATTCAAGATGTTGGCGTTCATCCACATTGTAAGCCGATACTCGGTGCCGAGATTCTTAATATCAGAACCCTTCGCAAAAAGGATTTCGATACCTGAATCAGTAGCTTCCTTCATAGCAACTACACCCGATGAACCATCGAGTTCCATTGTAGAAAGGGAACCATGGATGATTTCAACAGCGTTATTTTCAAAGAAAATATTCGCCTGTCGGGTATCCGTGTTCAGGAAAGTGATGGCAGCGTTATCCGGGGCAGCAGCAGAACAGTTGGCGTACTCCTCTTCTGCCTTGGTTGCCGATCCGGTAACAATGGCTGGGCTGATCGTCCAGTTCGTAGCATCAACCCGTGCAATCACACGGAAGGTTTGCAAGTCCCCCGTATCTTCCTTGTTGATCATGGAAAGGGAATTGACGCCGGCAATGGTGAACGCATCACCCAGCTTGACGGTTCCAGCCCCGGTATCCACAACCAGGTTCATGGTGCGGTTGTCCACGTTGTTGCCATTGGCATCAGTCGCCAAAGGAACGTGTTTCTGCACACCATTCACCAACCAACCTGTACCCGCAGCGGCCACAATGGTAGGCATGAAATTGGCCTTGAAGGAATCGAAGGTGGCGATCATCGGGATCTTTGACCTTTCAAAAGCGGTCAAAGCCGATTTATCCAGAACCTTCGGCCCAGCATCGGCAATATCTTTTGCCACATCATTGTAATCTTCCGCGTTCATGATCAGGGTGCGGGCGTTCATGATCGGCACATCACGCTTCGTACCAATCAATTCAGCTTTGGACACTTGGCCGTAGGTGGTAATTCCACCGGCCACAGTATCCTTGACAAACAGGGTTCCTTCTTTACCGACTTTGGTGGCAATGGTGCGATCCACCAAAGCACCCAAAGCCTGTACTGCCGAAGTGGCCTTGCGATCCCGTTGTTGTGGATCGTTCAGTTCAACGGCATTCATGGTGAAGGGCACATTTCTGATGTCTGATGGTGCGGAATCATTGGCATTCAACGTGCTGGGCACGGAAAGCTGGGTGATATCCGCAAAATCAGCACCTACCAGAACAAGCCCTTCTTTGTTCACCGAAATGTACGGAACAGGCCGATGAACGGTTAATGCTGCTCTTTCGAACTGGGTAGCCGGTGGTTGGTACTTATTCACCTGCCGGGCCGTGATGTTGTTCGGGTTGAATCCTTCCAACACCTGTTCGAAGAACACTATTTCTTCTTTACTAAACGCATTAGCCATAACTTAATCCTTTATACTAATACGATCCCTTTATCACGATACTTCTTTTTGAAGGCAAGGATTTTACCCAACTCACCCTTTTTATTGCCGTGTGTTGCAGCCAGCCTGAGTTTATCCAACTGCTTCTGGGCATTCTGGTGAGTGGATGGACCGCCGCCTCCTTCAACTTCTTCATCGGGATCGGATGCGGTTTGAGTTTTAGGCTTAACCTTCAATTCTGCTTTGAGGCTGCCCAATTCAGCAACGGCCAGAGGCAGAGTTTTTTCATCCGAAGCCAGCTCAAAGATTTCCCGTGCTTCGTCTTCGTTCGTGCCCAAGTAATACACCATTTTGTGAGAATCGCCGGGGAACAGGGAAATGATGTGATTCACAATATCTTTCCCCAGATATTCAACGGCCTTATCCTCTTTTTTCTGGTAATCCTTGGCTTTCATGGCGTCAGCAGCATCCCAATGCTTATCCTGGGCCTGCTTCAGCCTTTTGGCACTATCCGCAACACTGGTATCTTGCTGGAAGCCTTTGGTGACTTCCTTCACCTGTTCAGCCACTTCACGCTTCATCGATTCCTGTTTGAATACCTTGTCCTGCTTTATAAATTCAGGATCATCGGCACCCAGATCAAACTTCTCAGGATCCGGCTCCACTAATGGCTGATCAGCACCTTCCAACTGTTGAACCCGAAGTTCAAGGATCTTCTTTTCATCCCGTTCCCGTTGTAACTGCTTTTCGGTATCGGAAAGTTTCCCCCTGGCTTCATTGCGTTGATTGACAAGGCTGCTGGTTCTTCGTTTGAATCCTTTGCCTCTTTTCTTTGCTTTTTCGGGATGCGATTCCGATCCTTCGCGCACTACTTCGAATTCCTGGGGCTTCTCGCCTTCCGGGTCACCGTCGTCACCCGTTGCTTCCGATTCATCACCTTCCGCGGTATCCACTTC
>JBPCWY010000130.1:0-4862 GCA_051009035.1 Gammaproteobacteria bacterium | reverse complement strand
ACCGCCGTTTCGGTCCGTTGCAGGCGGCTGACAATCCATGCATCCGCGGCGGACGGCGGCGCGCATTTTTCCGCGGCGGAATAATCTTCGCACGCGCCCAATACAAAACGCGCCGCGTTCCATATTTTGTTGCAAAAATTGCGGTAGCCGGCGCAGCGTTCGGCGTCAAATTTAATATCACGCCCGTAAGACGCGAGGGAGGCGAAAGTAAAACGCAACGCGTCCGCGCCGAATGCCGGGACGCCCAGCGGAAATTGTTTGCGGGTCGCCGCCGCAACCGATTTGGCATGCGCCGGATTCATCAAACCGGCGACGCGCTTTTGCACGAGCGCGGACGCGCCGATGCCGTCCGTTAAATCCAGCGGGTCCAATACATTGCCTTTGGATTTGCTCATCTTTTGCCCGGACGAATCGCGCACCAATCCGGTAATGTATACATCCGAAAACGGCGCGCCGCCGGCGAGGTGCGCGGACATCATCGCCATCCGCGCCACCCAAAAAAAGATAATATCAAACCCGGTAACCAAAACCGCGCCCGGAAAATAATGCCGAAAATGCGCGCCCTTTTCGTCCGGCCATCCCAAAGTGACAAACGGCCACAGCGCGGACGAAAACCAAGTATCCAAAACATCCGCGTCTTGGCGCAGCGTTTTGCCGCCCGCTTTTTGCGCCGCTTCTTCCGCGTTTTGGGCGACGACAATATTGCCGTCTTCGTCATACCACGCCGGAATGCGGTGTCCCCAGCGGAGCTGCCGCGAAATGCACCAATCTTGAATGCCGGCAAGCCACGAGTCGTAAACTTTGCGCCAGTTGTCCGGGACAAAACGAATATCGCCGCGCGCCGCCAGCGCCGCGGCTTTTTGCGCGAGGGAATCCATTTTCATAAACCACTGGTCGGTCAGCATCGGCTCCAACACCGCGCCGGAACGGTCGCCGCGCGGCAGTTTATAACGGTGCGCTTCCTGTTTGACGAAAAGCCCCGCCGCCGCCAAATCCCGAACAATCGCGGCGCGCGCCGCAAAGCGGTCAAGCCCGCGGTAGGCGCGCGGCGCGTTGTCGTTCATTTTTGCGTCCGGCGTAAATAAAACGATGAGCGGAATATTTTTGTCCGCATGCCGTTTGCATACTTCGTAGTCGTTAAAATCATGCGCCGCGGTGATTTTGACGCAGCCGGTGCCAAAATCGGGGCGCACATAACCGTCCGCGATAATTTCAATTTTGCGCGGCGGGTCGGTGAGCGGCACCCAAACCCGCCGCCCGACCAGGGCGCGGTAGCGTTCGTCTTCCGGATGCACGGCGATTGCGCCGTCTACCAAAATTGTTTCCGGACGGGTCGTGCCGATGACGATTCCGTCTTCGCCGTTTGCAAGCTTTTCGCCGCCGTCCGCAAACGGATAACGCGCGTAATACATAACGCCGTCTTCTTCCGCCGCCGCCACTTCCAAATCGGAAACGGCGGTCAGCAACTGCGGGTCCCAATTTACCAGCCGCTTGCCGCGGTAGATTAATCCTTCGTCGTAAAGCCGCGCAAATACTCCGGCAACGGCGGCGGAATAATGCGCGTCCATCGTAAACCGTTCGCGCGCCCAGTCGCAGGACGCGCCGAGCCGCTGCATTTGGCGGACAATCGCGCCGCCCGATTGTTCTTTCCATTCCCACGCGTGGCGCAAAAATTCATCGCGCGAAAGTTTGGCGGCGTCAATACCGCGCGCCGCCAATTCGCGCTCCACGACAATTTGAGTCGCGATTCCGGCGTGGTCGGTGCCGGCCTGCCACAAGACATTGCAACCGCGCATGCGGGCGCGCCGCGCCAGCGCGTCCTGCAACGCATATTGAAACGCGTGTCCCAGGTGCAGCGTCCCGGTGACATTCGGCGGGGGCAGCATAATGCAGTAATTTTCGCGCCCCGCGCGGGGGGTGGAATCAAATAAATTATGCGCTTGCCATGCGGCGCGCCATTTTTCTTCCACCGCGGCGGAATCAAAATGTTTGGACAGCGGCACGGATTAGTCCGCCGCGCCGCGCGAAGATTCCCAGCGGGAGATTAACGCCGCCGCCGCCGCCCCGTCCGCGCAGCCGTGCAAAGATTCCATCAGCGATGCGTCCGACAACATTTCCGAAAACCGCCCCAACAAGCGCAAGTGCGTTTCGTCCGCGTCCGCCGGGGCGATTAAAAAAAACAGCGCGCGCACTTCGCCGCCGCCTTCGCCGATAATACCGTATTGAATCGGTTGTTGTAAAAGCGCCAGCGCGCACATCGCGCTTTTCGCCCCTTCCAAACGCCCGTGCGGGATCGCTCCGCCGTTGCCGATGTAGGTGGACCCGAGGCGCTCGCGCTGCATCAGGGCGGCGAAAATTTTGTCGCGCGCCGCGCCGCCGGCGTTTTCAAACGCAATGCTCGCCTGTTCAAAAACGCGCTTTTTGCTCCGCCACTCCGCGCCGGTAAAAATATGCTCGGGCGGCAAAATATCGGAAACCGAAAGCATCAATGATTCCGCCGCGCGGCGCGCCGCCCTTTGGCGCTTTGCAGTTGGCGCTCCATTTTTTCCGCCGCCCCGTCAATCGCCGCGTACATGTCCGAAGCATCGCACTGCGCGGAAAATTCTTCGCTGTCCAGCCGCGCCAGCAGCCCGCAGGAATGGCGTTTTTTGGAAACGCTTAATACCGCGTGCATGTATTGCAGCGGCGGGCTGCGGCGGGCGTTGATTTTTTCCAGCCGCTTGCCGATGTGCAGGCGCAAAGCGTCCGTAATGTCCAAATGGTGTCCGGTGATTTCAATTTGCATAAAGCGTTCTCCTGGGATAAAAAACCGCGCCCCCCGCCCCCCGTGCAATTGCGCGGGCGGCGGAGGAAAAAACGGGAAAAATATTCATTGGCGAAATGCGGGCGGGCGGAAACTTTCCGCATCGCGCGCAAAGCCATTTTAACATGCGCCGCGCCAAAAAAATTTCCGCGCCCAAACGGGCGGGGCGCAAAACGGCAAACAACGCGGCGGCGCGGGGAAATTTCCGCCGCCGCTACATCCGAAAATCGTCCCCCAAATACGCCCGCCGCGCCGCTACATCCGCCGCCAACGCCGCCGGAGCGCCTTCGGTCAGCACCCTGCCTTCTTCCAAAATATACGCGCGGTCGCACAATTCCAGCATCTCGCGCACATTGTGGTCGGTGACGACAATGCCGATTCCGCGCCGCCGCAGCTCCAAAATTATTTTTTTCAATTCCTTGACCGCAATCGGCGCAATCGCCGCAATCGGCTCGTCCATCAGCACAAACGAAGGATTTGTCGCCAGCAGGCGGGCGATTTCCACCCGCCGCCGTTCGCCCCCCGAAAGGGTTTTGGCGGAAGATTCGGCGATGTGCGCAACGCCCATCATATCCAGCAATTCGTCCGCCCGGGCGCGCGCCGCCGCCCCGCGCACATGGCAAATTTCCAGCACGGCGAGAACATTTTCGCGGACGGTCAGCCCTTGAAAAATGGAGCCGTCCTGCGGCAGGTAAGACAACCCCAAACGGGCGCGGCGGTGCATCGGCAATTTTGTCGCGTCTTTGCCGTTGATGGTGACGCTGCCCCGGTCGGGCTTGACCAGCCCCGCGATAATGTAAAAACATGTCGTTTTGCCCGCGCCGTTTGCGCCCAGCAACCCGACAATTTCGCCGCGCTCCGCCCGGATAGAAACATCGGCAAGCACATCGCGCCCGCCGTAGCGTTTTGCCAGCCCCTCGGCGCGCAGATTGCTCATTCCGCGCCAAACACGCCGCGCGCCCGCCCCGCGCCCCCGCCCGCCGACACGGCGCGGGTTTTGAGATTGACCGAAATCGTCTCGCCGCGAATCTCCTCCCCGTCCCGCGCCACAAGCGCATCGCCGCGCAATTCCACTTCGCCGGTTTTTTGGGAATAGGAAATGCGCCCGGCGCTCAGGCGCAACGGCGCGCCGCCGTCTTGCGGTTTCCAAACGCCGGAAACGGGCGCGCCGCGCAATTCCGCCGTCCCTTCCGCGCGCCGCCACACCGCGCTTTCGGCGCGCATTTCGCCGTCTTCGCAAGATTTTTCCCCGCCCGCGCACAGCGAAACATCGCCGGACATTTCCGCCGACCCGTCTTCGTCCCGCAGGACAATTTCGCGCGCGCGCAAATGCAACGCCGTCCCGGCGCAGGCGGCGCAGGACGCCCGCACCGGCGCGCCAAATGCGCGGTAAATATTGCCCCCGGCGCGGACGGTAACGAGCAGCCGCTCGGCGCGTATTTCAATGCCGCCGCTTTCTACGACGACATTGCCGCGAAACTCGGCGCGTTTGCCGTCCGCGCTGTATTCCGCCGCATCGCCGCGCACGTCTATTTTTTGCGCGCCCGCCGCGCACGCCGCCGCCGCAAAAAACAACGCCGCCGCCCGCGCGGCATTAACGCCGGTAAGAGCTTTCCACATTGCCTTCCACTTTCAAACCGCCTTCGGCGCTCCAAGAAAATTCATCGCCGCGCAAATGCAAAGATTCGCCGGAAATTTCGGGCTTTCGCCCGGACAGCGCAACGGCGCGAATATCGTAAAAAATTTCGTCCGCTTTAATATTGAGCGTTTGTCCGGCATTGGATAATGTCCCGCGCGCTTCGTTAATTTCCAGCCGCCCTTCGCCGTTTTCGCCGCCGCGCCGCGCTTGTCCGCTTTCGCCTTCCAAAATAATGCCGCTTTCGCCCCGCGTTTGCCAAAGCCGCATGTCGGACAATGCAATATTATTTTCGCTGTTTTGCTCGGCGCGGGCGGCGGAAATCCGCAACTCGCCGCCCGCGCCGCCCCGCCAATCGCGCGCTTCTTCCCAAGTGACAAGATAAGACAGCGGCGCGGGTGGCGGAGAAAAAAGAGCAAACCA
>JBPCWY010000129.1:0-4373 GCA_051009035.1 Gammaproteobacteria bacterium | reverse complement strand
TCAACGAAGCCGGGGCGATGTCTTCGTGGATGGCGGCGGCGACGGCATACAGCCATTACGGAATCCCGATGCTGCCGTTTTTTATTTTTTATTCCATGTTCGGATTCCAGCGCATCGGCGATTTGGCGTGGGCGGCGGGCGATATGCGCGCGCGCGGTTTTTTGCTCGGCGCGACTTCGGGGCGGACGACATTAAACGGCGAAGGGTTGCAGCACGAAGACGGGCACAGCCAAATTCAAGCGCAGTTAATTCCCAACTGCCGCTCTTACGACCCCGCTTTTGCCTGCGAGCTTGCGGTCATTATGCAGCGCGGCGCGCAGGCGATGCTGGAAGAACAAGAAGACGCGTTTTATTACATTACGCTGATGAACGAAAATTACCGCCACATCGCGCTCCCCAAAGGCGCGGAAGAAAACATTTTGCGCGGCATGCACCGCATCGGCGAAAGCAAAATGAAAAAACCGAAAGCGCGCGCGCGCCTTATCGGCGGCGGCGCGATTTTGCAGGAAGTCATCGCCGCCGCCGCGTTGTTGGAAAACGATTTCGGAGTCGCCGCCGATTTATACAGCGCGACAAGTTTTAACATGCTGGCGCGCAACGGGCATGATTGCGCCCGCTGGAACGCGCTGCATTCGGACCAAAAACCGAAAACGCCGGACGCCGAAACGATTTTATCGGGCGGCGCGGCGGGCGAAGATTCGCCGGTCATCGCGGCGACCGATTACATCCGCATGTATGCGGACCAAATCCGCGCGTTTATTCCCGCGCGTTATGCGATTCTCGGCACGGACGGTTTCGGGCGTTCCGATACGCGGTGGAATTTGCGCCGCCATTTTGAAGTAGACCGCCACGCCGTTGCACTCGCCGCGCTTTTCGCCTTGTCGCAAGACGGCAAACTTCCCGCCAAAACCGCAAAAGAAGCCGCCAAAAAATACAACATCAACCCCGATGCGCCAAACCCGCTGGGCGTTTAACCGATGGGCGAAAATGTTAATGTCAAAAACCGGACAATGTTTACGGACAGGCGCGGTTTTTTCACCCGCGCCGGAAAAGGGCGCAAAAAAGAAGACCGCGAAAAAGTCGTAGACAACCTGCTTTTTTTGCGCGGGATAAATTCCGAATGCGTGGATTTAATTTACCTTGACCCGCCGTTCAACAGCAAAGACAAATACAACCAGCCGCTGGAAAACGGCAAACTGGCGATATTTGACGACACTTGGCGCATGGACATGGTCAAGGACGAATGGCAAAAGAAAATCGCCATTGTCAATCCGCCGCTGGCGCAACTTTTGGAAACGGCGAAATTATCGGGGCACCATTCCGACCAACCTTATTTAATTTACATGGCGATTCGCTTAATGGAAATGCGGCGCGTATTAAAACCAACGGGCGGCATTTATTTGCACTGCGACCCGACCATGTCGCACTGGTTAAAATTGCTAATGGACCGAATCTTCGGCGTGAAAAATTTTCGCAACGAAATTATTTGGGGATACGAAAAACCGCGCCCCGCCGCAAAAATTTGGAGAAGAAACCACGATGTAATTTTTTTTTATTCCAAAGGGGCGGAATATACTTTTAATGTGCAAAGAGTCGCGACATTAAAAGGGGAATTTAAATTGCGAAAACCGTTTAAGCGTCCGGACGGGACGGTATGGAAACCCGAGGAACCCGGAAAACAGGCGGGTTCGTGGTGGCCCGATATTCCGTCTTTTGCCACCCGCATGACGGCGCCGGAAAAAACCGGCTATCCGACCCAAAAACCCGTCGCGCTTTTGGAGCGCATTATCAAAGCGTCTTCCAACGAAGGCGATTTGGTGCTTGACCCGTTTTGCGGCTGCGCAACGGCATGCATCGCCGCGGAAAAATTGGGGCGAAAATGGATTGGCATGGATGTCAGCCCGGTGGCGTTTGACATGATTAAAACGCGCCTCGCCAAAGAATTAAAAATTACCGTCAAAACGGGCAGGACGCACGGCGAACAGGAAATTTTGCGCCTGCAACAAAAACGCGCGGACGGCAAAATAGACAAATGGGAAGCGCACCACCGCACAATCCCGCCGCACCGCGGAGACGGCGTCCTGCTGGATATTAAAGGCAAAGACAGAATCGCGGTCCGCGAAAAATTATTCAACATCCAAGACGGACTGTGCAACGGATGCGCGCAGCGTTTTGGCAAAGCCAATTTTGCAATTGACCACATCACGCCAAAACTTTTCGGCGGTTTGGAATTGCCGACAAATTTGCAACTGCTCTGCGCCGGATGCAACAGCGCAAAAGGCGTAAAAACGATGGACGAATTTACCGCCGCCCGCCGCGCAAAAAGTTTGCCCTGCCGCGAAATCCCCGAATCCGAATACCGCGAAAAACTGGAATGGGAAACCGATTTGGAAAAACCGCGCGAAACTGCGTAACGGCATCGGGGCATATTGCCGCCGCGCGGTTAACTATCCAAACCTCTTTCGCCTAATCCGTATTCGTTTTTCGGGTTGCGGTATACCGAGTGAAAATGTCCGCCGTCCGCGCCGACTTTGCCTTCGGTGGAAAATTCTATAATCAGCGACGGGCCCTGCACGCGAAAATATATTTTGTCTTTGCCGTTTTTGTCGCCGTTCCACGCAAAACGAATGCCGTCCAACTCCGCTACAATTTCCGCGAGGCGGCTCTTTTTTGGCGCTTCGGGCAATGCGCCAATCCACCGCGAAATGAGCGCCAGCAATTTGCCCCTTTGCGCCGCCGACAAACCGGACGCTAATATCCCTTCTTCCGGCGGAATAACGCCGTCTTTGCCCGCTCCGGCGTATACTTCGCGCGGGCGGGAATCGGTTTTTGCCTCTTCCTGTTGCGCGGCGGATAAGGCGTTGATGAGTTTGACTCCCGCTTCCAGCTTGTCTTGCAGCGGGCGGACGAGCTTGCCGTTTTCTTTGTATTCGGACGGCTCAACGCCGATAAATGTAGGACTCAGCGAATACTTGCCGCGGATAATGCCGACATTAACCGCCAGATGATGCCCGCCAAATTGCCAGCCCCACGCCCCGTCTTCGCTTGGCTCGCCAAAAAACGCAATCCAATAATTTTCGTCCGCCCAACCCATTCGCTCCGCCCGCCGCGTTTCTTCCAAAACGGCTTCCGCGCCGACAACGCCGTAGATTGTCCGCACGCCGTCCGCGCTTAAAGAACTTTGCAAAAAGGATTTTAATGCCCGGCGTTGCGCGTCACTGAGGTCGCCCCGGCGCACGCCGTTGCGTTCAACATCAACTAAATTCGCGGGCAAATTAGACCAGTTTTCCCGCAACGGGTCGGAAATATTCGGAAACAACGCGCTCCCGCGCATCTCCTCGTCCAAAGTATCCAAAAACGCCCGCGCCAAAACCGCCGGATTATTTTCTTCCGCCTCCGCGCGCGCCGTGAAAAAAAACGCCGCCGGCAACATCGCCAAAACCGTCGCCAAAACCGCGCAAGGCCGCAACACTCCGCCGCGCCGCGCCGTTTTTTCCGTCCGCGTTTTGGCGGACAAAAACTTAAAAGATTTAATCATTCCAAACATCCTCCAATTATAAACCCAATTCCGCGAAAAAAAACGCCGCCGTGTTATTAACGCGATTAACGCGAAAACCTTGCATTTGGTTAAACGAAAACGCCGCCGCTTTTGTATTCGCCTTTGCATTCGCATTCACCCTTGCCATTAAAAACTGCGCCACTGGACGAAGAAGAAAACCGCGCCGGGCAAAAATTATTTTCCCAAAAAATGCGCCGTTGCGTTTAGGGCGCGAGACCGGAAATATACGCCGCCAATGCTTCAATTTGTTCTTCGCTAAGTTTGGCGGAAACGGCGTTCATCTCCGCCGCTTCGCGCGCGCCGCTGGCGTATTCGCGCAACGAAGACGCCGTATATTCGGCGTATTGCCCGGACAAGCGCGGATAGCGGGGCGGGATGCCTTCGCCCGCCGGACCGTGGCAGGCGGCGCACGCCGGAATGTTGGCTTCCAAATCGCCGCCGCGGTAGAGTTTTTCGCCGCGCCGCGCCATTTCCATATCCGCCGCACCGGCAATCGCGGGCGGTTGCGCGGCGAGATAAGCGGATAAATCGGCAATATCCGCGTCCGACAAATTCGCCCCCATCGGCGCCATCACCGCATTAACGCGCGTTCCATCGCGGAATTTTTTGAGTTCGGCGGCGGTATATTCGGCATATTGCCCCGCCAAAACGGGCTGCGTTGGCACGACGCTCGCCCCGCCGACTCCGTGGCAAACGAGGCATTGCCCCTCATACAGCGTCTTGCCCGCCGCCGCATCCCCGGCGACAAGCGGCGCATCTTGGGCGGCCGCCGCCCCCAAAACCGCCCCCAAAAACCCCGCCAAAATAAACTGCC
>JBPCWY010000128.1:0-4565 GCA_051009035.1 Gammaproteobacteria bacterium | reverse complement strand
CAAAACTTTGCCGCCCCAAACGCGCCGGGATTTCGCCCTGCGCGCGGCGGAATTATGCCGCAAACACGGCGCGCTGTGCCTAATCAACGACGACGAAAAATTGGCGGCGCGCGCGGACGGCTTGCATCTTAGCGCGGAAAAATTGCGCCAATGCCGCGCCCGCCCCGATTTTCCCTGGGTCGGCGCGTCCTGCCACACCACCGCGGAAATCGCGCGGGCGGCGGATTTAGATTTGGATTTTGCGTTGTTGTCGCCGGTGTGCCAAACCAAAACGCATCCCGGCGCACCGCCGCTCGGCTGGCAAAAATTTTCCGAAACCGCAAAAACGGCAAGCATCCCAATATACGCATTAGGCGGCATGCGCGAAGAAGACGCCGCAACCGCGCAAACAAACCACGGTTGCGGCGCGGCGTTAATGCGGCTGGCATGGGAATAAACGCGCGGGCGGACGGCTTGCGGGGGAGATTTTTGCCCCCAAAGCAGGCCGCGTAAATGCTTATTTTGTTTTTGGGGTTTTATTAGTATAATGTGTTTGTTTTTTATTGGCAAGGAGAAGAAGTGCCCGTTCAAACAAGTAATGCGAGAAACGGCGGTGGCAGAACCGTTGGGGGGGTTAGCGACCTTCCGTTGGCGAGATGGAAAGAGTATGACGATATCTTAACCGACAGTTTGTGGGTATTGGGAAATCGCGACAAATCCGGAAACCATAACGGTTTTTACCACGGCAATTTTGTTCCGCAAATCCCAAACCAGCTCATACGCCGTTACACCGCCGCGGGCGATGTCGTTCTGGACGCTTTTTTGGGAAGCGGGACGACGTTGATTGAATCGCGGCGTTTGGGGCGCAGTTGCATCGGCGTGGAATTATTGCCGGAAATGGTAAAGACCGCCAAAAAAGCCGCCGCCGGACAATCAGTTGAAATCGCGCCCGTTCCGAAAAATATTTTTTCAGCAGCGATTACAGGCGACAGCTCGTCTCCGTCCGCCGCCCGCCGGGTCGCCGCGTTGCTCGCCAAACACAAACGCGATTGTTTGGATTTAATTCTTTTACATCCGCCCTACCATGACATTGTTAAATTCAGCGACGACAAAAACGATTTCTCCAACGCCGCAACGGTGGAAGATTTTGTGCGGCAGTTCGGCGCGGTTATTGAAAATTTTTCATGCATGCTGCGCGACGGGCATTATTTGGCGGTGGTTATCGGCGACAAATATTCGGATAGCCAATGGGTGCCGTTAAGTTTTCGCCTGATGGAAGAAACCATGCGCCGCGACAAAACGCTGGCGCTAAAAAGCGTCATCGTCAAAAACATGGTTAACAACCGCGCCAAACGCAACCAAGAGCAGTTGTGGCGTTACCGCGCGTTTGCGGGCGGTTTTTATATTTTTCGCCATGAGTATATTTTGCTCTTCCAAAAAAAGGCGAAAAAATGACGGCGCATGTCTTTATTGTGGACGACCAAACTTTTCCGGTGCATTTGCAGTACCGGTTTGCCGGCACCGGCGCCCGCAGCCATCAATATATTGATTTTAATGATTCCCCAAATACGAAATTCCACCATAGCACGGAAAATTTGCTTGCCGGGATGATTGCCGATGTCTCGCGCATTAGAAAAGGCGACCGTATTTTGTTTTATTTGCAAAACAGCAAAGGGCGCGAGGGTCGGTTTTACGGCATTTTTCGGGCGGCGGAAGACGCCGCTTTTTTGGACAACGGCGGCGATAAACAGTTTTTGCTGGAGGAATTGGAAAAGTCCCTGACATTCCGGATTTTATTTGAACCGGAAGAAGTGTATCCGGAAGGGGTGACGGAATGGAAGGCGCTGGACGAAATTCGTTTTCTGGAAAAACCCTGCCAAATGTTGTGGAGTTTGATTTACCGCAAACTTAAGGGAAATCGCGGGTGCACCATGATTACTTCTTACGAAGAAGACCGCTTGTGCGGTTTGATTCGCGCCGGGCAACGCCCTTTAAACCTATCCAATAACCGCATGAATTTTGATTGCGGGACAAGGAAAATAATTTTAAGCGAAAGCGGCGTTAAATCTTATTCCGGGATAAAACGCCCGTTTTTGCTAATGCCGAGAATTTTGGAGAAATACCGGAAAGGAAACCAGTTTGAGGCGCATCTACAAGCGCATGTTGTCGGGCAAATAGGCCGCCCCGGCAGCGGATTAACCAACATTTTGCTGGAAAACAACCGCCCTATTTGGCTGGGGAACGAAGTTGGGTGCGGGGTTGGCATGCAAAGCATAGATGTAATGATTGCGTATCAAAACCGTTGTCGTCATATTATGCCGATTGAACTTAAAACTACGCAAGCGGGTTCCGATAATGTGCGCCAAATAAAGCGCTATGTGGACTGGATTGAGCAGTATTATATTTCTAACTGTCCCGCGGTTATTGAACCGGTTTTGATAACGCAAAAAACCGGCGGCGGGCTTTCCGCGGATTTTGTACAAGCAGTGCGGCAATTTAACAGCGGCGCGGAGGAAAAGACATACAGCAACTTGCGGCTTGTGGAGTTCTACATTAAAAATGATGAAATTGTTTGGGAGAACCGGAGAATAATTTAATTTTACGCGCCGCATTAATTATTTTCCAAGTTTGCGACGAGGGCGGCGGCGATGGCGAGGGCGCGGTCTTCGCGGGGGGTTTTTTCTTTGTAATCTAAAAGCTCGGGGTGCGCGTCTATGAAACCGGTGTCAAAAACGCCGCCCCGAAAATCGGGGTGGGACAAGATTTGCCGGTAAAACGGAATCGTTGTTTTGATTCCCGATACTTGCGTGTCGTCCAGCGCGCGCAGGGCGCGGTGGACGACCGCCGGCCAGGTCAACGCCCACGCGGTGAGTTTGGCGCACATGGAATCGTAATACGGCGGGATGACATAGCCGGTGTAAATCGCGCCGTCTATGCGGACGCCCGGACCGCCCGGTGCGTAATATTTTGTAACGCGCCCGAAGGACGGCAAAAATCCGTTTTTCGGATTTTCCGCGTTAATCCGCATTTCCATCGCGCATCCGCGGTGGCTGACCGCGCCCTGCCACACCGAAAGTTCTTCGCCGCCGGCGATGCGGATTTGTTCCTGCACGATGTCTTGTCCGGTAATTTGTTCGCTGACCGTGTGTTCCACTTGCAGGCGCGTGTTCATTTCCATAAAATAAAAACGGCGGGACGCGTCCTGCAAAAATTCCACCGTCCCCGCGTTTTCGTAATTAACCGCGCGCGCCGCGGCGACGGCGTGCGCGCAAACTTCGGCGCGTTCTTCCACCGACAACTGCGGCGACGGCGCGATTTCAATTAATTTTTGGTTGCGCCGCTGGATGGAGCAGTCGCGTTCAAACAAATGGATAATGTTGCCGCGCCCGTCCGCGAGGATTTGCACTTCTATGTGGCGCGGGCGGACGATGCATTTTTCCGCGAAGATGTCGGCGCGTCCGAACGCTTTTTCGGCTTCCGATTGGATGCGCGGAAAATTGCGCCGCACTTCTTCGCCGTTTTCGCAACGGCGAATGCCGCGCCCGCCGCCGCCGTTTGTCGCTTTTAACATGACCGGATAACCGATTTTTTCGGCGATTTTTTCGGCGTCCGCGGCGTTTGCCAAATTGCCTTCGCTGCCCGGGATAACCGGCACGCCGGCGGCGAGCATCGCTTTGCGCGCGCGCACTTTGTCGCCCATTTGGGCGATAACTTCGGCGGCGGGACCGATAAATTTAATGGTTTGATGGCGGCGGCACATCTCGGCGAGCGCGGGATTTTCGGACAAAAATCCGTAGCCCGGATGAATCGCATCGCAGCCGAGCGCCGCCGCCGCGCCCATAATGCGGTGCGGGTTGAGATAGCCGCCGAGCGGGCTTGCGCTGATATGAAACGCTTCGTCCGCTTTTTTGACATGCAGCGCGTTGCGGTCGGCGTCCGAATACAGCGCAACGGAGCGGATGCCCATTTCGGCGCAGGCGCGGACGATGCGCATGGCGATTTCGCCGCGGTTGGCAATAAGGATTTTCTTAATCATCAATTTTATTATAAACGCTTTTGCGCCGAAAAATAATATTTGCGCGATATTGCATGCGCCGTTTTTGATTCTTTTTCCGCGCCCTTCGCCGCCGTATTTTATTTTCGCAAACCGCGCCATTCCCAAGTTCGCCCCCGATTTCCAAACCTTCCCCTAAATTGGAATAAAGGCGGGATTGAAAAAAGCGGGCGGGGCAAGGAATCGCAAGCCGATTATTTATGCTCCATCGCTTGGGCGATTTCTATGCTGCCGCCGAAGTGTTTTAGAAACGGATGGTCTTTGATTTTGGCGATTGCGCCGTCCATATCGTCCGCGCTAATTACCGAATAACCGAAAGCCGGATTGCTCCCGCCGTTATCCGCGACTTCGCCGCCGGGCGAAACCGTCTTGGACATGCCGACTCCGCAACCGGGGTCGACCAGCGCATCGCCCATGTCGCTCATCCACTTATTCCAATCCTCCATAATTTTCATCATGTCGTCTTGGCTTTCCGGCTTTTTGCCGCCGTGATATACCATAAAATATTTTGCCATTGTTTTGCTCCTGTTGG
>JBPCWY010000127.1:0-7357 GCA_051009035.1 Gammaproteobacteria bacterium | reverse complement strand
TGAAAAAACAACTTTTTTTATTCTATTTTGGCATATTTTACCGCGCCGCAATTTTACCCGCCGCCTTTTGCCGCAAACCGCCAGCCGCTCAAATCATTTCCACAAAACCATGTCATTCCTGCCCCGCTTGTCATTCCTGCGAAAGCGGGAATCCAGCCCTTTCCGCGAAGCGGAAACTTTTGCCGCCGGCGAAAATGGAGCGGCTTTGCCGCTGCTCTGGATTCCTGCTTTCGCAGGAATGACATGGGGGAAAATTAGGCGGCTTGCGATTTGCGTCAATTCCGTCGCAAACGCCAAAAGGCGGCGGGACGCCGCCGATATGCATCCCAACGCCGGAGCGTAGGGACGAGAATACAATTATTTTGCAGGGGTGCATCTACCGGCGCAACGCCCGGCGACCGCTGCTATAAGGGTGAACACTAACCATTTTGCAGGGGTGCATCTACCCAAAGCGGTACGAGCAATGTCTCATTAGAGGGTGAACACTAACCATTTTGCAGGGGTGCATCTACCCTATTAGCAATACCGGTTTGTTTTTTCGGCGAATTGCGCTTTTTGCGCCCTTGCAAAATGGTTGTAGTTTCGCGGTTCATAGACCGGCTAACGCCGCCGTCTCCCCGCGCAGAGGCCGCCTTCTCACCATAGGCCAAATTTTTTCCCAAAGCCAAAATATTTTTTGCCGCGTTAATATCGGCGTTTTCCGCATGCCCGCAAGATACGCAAACAAACCGCGCCTGCGTTTGGCGGTTTTCTTTTGCAATATGCCCGCATGCGGAGCATCGCTGGCTCGTATAGTTGGGCGAAATTTTTTCCAGCCGCCCGCCTTTCCATTCCGTTTTATATTCCAGCATGCCGCGCGCAATGCCCCACCCTTGGGACAAAATGGCGCGGTTGAGCCCGCTTTTTTGCGCGACATTTTTGCCCGGCGCGTCTTCCGTGCCTTTCGCCGATTTCGTCATATTTGCAATTTGCAAATCTTCCACAAAAATCATGCCGTGTTGGGAAGATATTTCGGAAGTAATTTGATGCAGCGCGTTTTTGCGGATATGCATTAATTGCCGCGATGATTTTGCCGCGCGGCGTTTTGCGCATTCATAACGCGCGCTGTAATGCGGGACAAATCTAATCCCTTTTTCTTCCGCTTCCGCTTTGCGCAGTTTGCCGAGTTTTTGTTCCGCGCTTTTGCGCGTTGCGCTCTTGCCGTCCCAGCCAATTTTGCGCAACGCGGATTCGCGGCGGCGCGCCATAATTCGCTGATAACGCCGCCGCTTTGCTTCCAAATTTTTCGCCCGCCGCATATTGCAATATGTTTCCGAAAAAGGATTGTAAATTGTTCCCGTATTTAACGCGAAAGGTTTGTCCACGCCCATGTCAATGCCGACTTCGCCGCCTTTGTGCGGCGGCGGCGCAACGGCGGCGATTTCGCATTGAATGCATGCAAACCATTTTCCGCCCTCGCGTTTGACAATTACCATTTTCGGATTGCCTTGTATTTCGCAATTGCCCCGCCCGCGATTGGGGCGCATTAAAACCTTGCCGATTTTTTCCAAACGCAAACGGCGTTTGCCCACCGCAAAACTTATATTTGACGGAATGGTAAAAGATTCGTCATCCTGCTTGCGGTGAAACTTCGGAAAACCCGCTTCGCCCCCGCCTTTGGCAAGGCGCGCAAACGCCGCTTGATAAGCAATATCCAAACGCTTAAGCGCAAAACGGACGGCATGGGAAGATAATTCTTTAAGCCATGCAAATTCTTCGTCATTTCGTAGCAGGACAAATTGCGCCGCCAGCCCGATGTCTTTTGTCATAAACCGGGCGAATTTGCAGTTTTCGTCTTGCCGGAATTGTTTGACGCTCCGGCGGTGTTGCAAATACGCCAGCCCCGCATTCCACACAAAACGCGATGCTCCGGCGTGTTGCGCCATTTTATCCGCTTGCGCATTGGACGGCGCAAGGCGAAACTTAAAAGTTTTCATCATAATCTTTTCCGGCATGCGCCGATTGTAATATTATTTTCCCCCAAAAAACAAGTATTTCCCCCGCCCGCCTTAATTTTTTAATAATTTCCCCGAATTGCCGCAAACCGCCAGCCGCTCAAACCATTTTCACAAAACCATGTCATTCCTACCCCACCTGTCATTCCTGCCCCCTCGTCATTCCTGCGTAGGCAGGAATCTTTTACTTACTCCGCAACTCCGCAAGAGATTCCTGCCTTCGCAGGAATGACGGCAGAGGGGGAATGGGCGGGCAGAGGGGGAATGGGCGGGCAGAGGAGGAATAGGCAGGCAGGGAGGGAATGAGCGGGCGGAGTAGGAATTGGCGGACGGCGG
This sequence comes from Gammaproteobacteria bacterium, assembly GCA_051009035.1. GTDB lineage: Bacteria > Pseudomonadota > Gammaproteobacteria > Tethybacterales > Persebacteraceae > Persebacter. The sequence continues at coordinate 5,027 of JBPCWY010000127.1, read as the reverse complement.
AGAAATTAGCGGACGGCGAAGAATTAGCGGGTGGCGGAGGAATTAGCAGGCGGGAGGGAATGGCGGGAGAAGTAGGAATTGGCGGGCGGAGGCGGACGGCGGGGGAATGGCGGGGCGGCGTATTAAAAGAATGCGCCGCTAAAAAAATGCGCTGCCGGTTTTTGGGCGCAAGGGGGAATGGCGGGGGCGGCGTATAATTCCGTTTATGGATGTTGATGTTGCGATTATTGGCGGCGGGGCGGCGGGGTTGTCCGCCGCGTTGTCTGTCGGCGAAAAATTGCGGGTTGCGGTTTTTGCCAAACGGAAATTGCCGGATTGCGCGAGCGCGATGGCGCAGGGCGGTTTTGCCGCGGCGTTGGCAAAAGACGACGATGCGGAAAAACATATCGCCGATACTTTGCTCGCCGGGGACGGGCTTTGCAACGAAGCGGCGGTGCGCGAAATTATCGGCGGCGCGCCGGCGGCGGTGGAGCGGCTTTCTTCTTTGGGCGCGCAATTTAACCGCGCGCCGGACGGCGGCTTTGCGCTGGGACATGAGGGCGGGCATTCGGCGCGGCGTATCGTGCATGCGGACGATGCAACGGGGCGCGCCATCACCGGCGTTTTGGCGGCGCAAGCGGCGCGGCGCAAAAATATCCGCATCGTAGAAAACGCCATCGCGGTTAATTTGCATGCGGACGGCGGCGCGTGCCGCGGTTTTTACGCGCTGCATTTATCTTCCAACACGGTGGAAGCGGTTAATGCGCGGGCGGTGATTCTCGCCGCCGGGGGCGCGGGCAAAGTGTATCTTTACGCAACGACTCCGCCGGACGCAACGGGGGACGGCGCGGCGATGGCTTACCGCGCCGGATGCGAAATCGCTAATATGGAATTCGTGCAGTTTCATCCGACTTGTTTGTATCATCCTTCCGCGCCCGTTTTTTTGGTGACGGAAGCGATGCGCGGCGAAGGGGCGCGTTTGTCCAACGCCGCCGGCGAATTTTTTTTGGACGACACGGGCGCGTCCGAATTGTCGCCGCGCGATGCGGTGGCGCGCGCGATAGACGCGGAAATGAAACGCAGCGGCGCGGATTGCGTTTATTTGGATTTGTCGGCGCGCCCGCCCGCGTTTTGGGAGCGGCGTTTTCCGACAATTATGCGGCGTTGCGCGGAATTGGGTTTGGATGCGGCGCGCATTCCGGTCGTGCCGGCGGCGCATTATTGTTGCGGCGGCGTGCGCGCCGGTTTGGACGGACGGACGACCTTGCCCGGATTGTGGGCGGCGGGCGAAACGGCGTGCAACGGCATGCACGGGGCGAACCGGTTGGCGAGCAATTCGCTTTTGGAATGCGTGCATACCGGACGCCGCGCCGCCGTTTCGGCGGCGGAAGATTTGCCGCCCGCCGCCTCCGGCATGCCGCCGTGGGACGAGCGGCGCATTTCCGCGTCTTCCGAAGATATAACGGTGGCGCACAACTGGGACGAACTGCGCCGCATTATGTGGAATTATGTCGGCATCGCGCGCAGCGACGAACGGCTTTTGCGGGCGCGCCGCCGGATTGAATGCATTGAAGGCGAAGTTGAAGAATACTACGCGCGGCATGCGGTCAGCCGCGATTTTTTGGAACTGCGCAATTTGGCGCGGTGCGCCGCGTTGATTGTAGAAGGCGCGCTCTCGCGGCGCGAAAGCCGCGGGTTGCATTTCAATATAGATTGTCCGGACAAAGCGGGACGGGCGGCGGATACCATATTTTGCCGCGAAGATTTTGCGCGGCGGCGTCGGGCGGCAAACCAATTTTGCCCTTTTTCCGGACGCCCGATTACCGCCTGCGCGCTTTTGGATTATGCGGGAAAAATCGCCGGTTTTTGCAATCCGCAATGCCGCGACAAATTTGCCGCCGCCGCCGCCGCCGGTTTTGCCGGGGCGGACGATGAAATTTTATCCGCGCGCGGCAAGATAGACGCGCAAATTTACCCCAAAGGCGGATAGAATCGCATTGTTATGGACGGCATCTATTTGCACAACACGCTTTCGGGACGGCGCGAATTATTCGCCCCCCAAAACCCGCGGCGCGCGACAATGTATGTTTGCGGCCCGACGGTTTACGGTCCGGCGCATGTCGGCAACGCCCGTCCGGCGGCGGTGTTTGATTTAATGTTTCGCCTGTTGCGCCGCCGCTTCGGCGAAAACGCGGTGGTTTACGCGCGCAACATTACCGATATTGACGACAAAATTATCGCCGCCGCCGCGGAAGGCGGAGAACCGGCGATTGTTGTCGCCCGCCGCTGGCGCGATGTTTACCGGCAAGACATGCGCGCGCTTGCCGTTTTGCCGCCGACTACCGAACCGCATGCGACCGATTATGTGCCGCAAATTATCGCCATGATTGAAACATTGCTGCAAAAAGGAAACGCGTATTTTGCGGAAAACCATGTCTTGTTTTATGTGCCTTCGTTTTCGGATTACGGCGCGCTGTCCAACCGCCGCACCGAAGACATGCTCGCCGGGGCGCGGGTGGAAGTTGCGCCGTATAAAAAAAACGCCGCCGATTTTGTTTTATGGAAACCTTCGGCAGACGATGCGCCGGGCTGGGAAAGCCCGTGGGGGCGCGGGCGTCCGGGCTGGCACATTGAATGCTCGGCGATGGCGGCGGAATGTTTGGGCGAAGAAATTGACCTGCACGGCGGCGGGCAGGATTTGATTTTTCCGCACCACGAAAACGAAATCGCGCAAAGCCGCTGCGCGCACGGATGCGCCGCGCTGGCAAAATTTTGGATGCACAACGGGCATGTAACAATGGACGGCGGAAAAATGTCCAAGTCGCTCGGCAATGTCCGTTTGTTATGCGATGCGCTCGCGCAGTTTCCGGGCGAAGCGGTCCGTTATGCGCTGTTGTCCGCGCACTACCGCCGCCCGCTGCATTGGGGCGGGCAATTATTGGAAGACGCAAAAGCGGCGCTTGACCGGCTTTACCGCGCGCTGGGAGAATCGTCCGGCGAAAACAACGGCGGCGAAGACGGCGAAATTACCGCGGCGTTGTGCGACGATTTAAATACGCCGAAAGCGTTTGCGTTATTGCACGAATTCGCCGGCGGCGCAAACAAAGGAAACGCCGCACAGCGGAAAAAACTTTTTACCGGCGGAAAATTAATGGGCTTTTTTAATGTTTCAACGGAACAATGGTTTCAACACGCCGGCGCAAAAACTTCCGGCGCGCAATTTAGCGAAGAGCAAATTGCGGCGCTGGTGGAAGAGCGGCGTTTGGCGCGTTTGGCGGGCGATTTTGCCGCCGCGGACGCGGCGCGCGACAAGCTTGCGGCGGGCGGCGTTGCGCTGGAAGATTCCGCCGCGGGGACGGTATGGCGCAGAAAATAATTACCGCCGCGGATAACGCCGTCCGCGCCGCGGCGCTCAAACTTATCGCCGCCTACCGGCTTTTCTTGTCGCCGTTTTTCGGCAACGGCTGCCGCTTTACGCCGTCTTGCTCCGAATACGCCGCGCAGGCGTTTTCCGAACACGCCGCGCCGTTTGCGTTTTGGCTTGTGTTGCGCCGTTTGGCGCGTTGCCATCCGTTTTGCGCGGGCGGCGAAGACCCGCCGCCGCCCGGCAAAAACGCCCGCCCGCCCGAAAGCGGACGGACAAAACGCGGTTAGGCGATTTCTATTTTGCGCCCGGCGGATTCCGTTTTGGCTTTCGGCAAAGACACGGTCAACACGCCGTTTTTCATGGACGCCGCGATGTTTTGCGCGTCCACGATGCGGGGCAGGCGGAAAGAGCGCGAATACTCGCCGCTAATCCGTTCGCTGCGCAGCGCGTTTTCGGACGATTCTTCAAACTTCGCCGCAACGGTCAGGACATTGTCTTCCGCATTAAGCGAAACATTGTCTTTTATCACGCCGGGCAAATCGGCGCGGATGCGGTATTCTTTTTCGTCCTCTTCAATATCCACGCGAAAGCCGGCGTCCGGACGGGCGGGCGCAAACTCTTGCAATAAATGCGAAAAAGGCGGGTATATGCCGGAAAGGTTGTTCATGGTTTTGCTCCTGTGCTGGTTTGTGTTTAATGTATTTATGGCGGCGGCGGCGAAAAATTTCAAGGGGCGCGCGCATGTTTTTTCATGCATCGCGCGCGGCGGTAAATGACGGCGCGCGCATGGTTTGAACGGTTTTACGCCAGCCCGTCTTTGTTGCTTGCGCTTGCCGCGCTGTTTTTTGGCGGCAACACGGCGGCGGGGCGGCTGGCGGTCGGCCATATTTCTTTCCAGCAATTAGTATCGCTGCGCTGGCTTGCGGTCATTTTATTTTTGGCGCTGTTATTGCGCGGGCGAATCATTCCGGCATGGCAACAAGCGCGCCCGCATGCGGCATGGATATTTTGCATGGGCACCGCCGGATTTACATGTTTCAATACTTTGTTTTACGCCGCCGCCCGCGAAACCGGCGCGGCAAACCTCGGCATTTTGCAGGGCACGATTCCGGTTTGGGTATTAATCGGATTGTTTTTGGTCCACCGAACAACGGTGCGCATAGTGCAACTGGCGGGCGTGCTGTTAACTTCCGCTGGAATCGCCGTGTTAGTCGCGCGCGGCGATTTGGCTTCGCTTGCCGCACCGGACGGAATCAACCGCGGCGATATAATGATGCTGGCGGCGTGTTTCGCCTACGCCTGCTACACGGTGGGATTAAAAAGCCGCCCGCCAATCAAAGGGCTGGAATTTTTCTTCTTACTCGCGTGCGCCGCATTAATCAGTTCGCTGCCGCTGTCGCTGCACGAAATATTATCCGGCGCGGCAAAACTGCCGGACGCGCGGGGATGGCTCGTGCTGTTATATGTCGCGGTATTCCCGTCTTTTTTATCCCCCATTTTTTACCTCCGCGGCGTGGAATTAATCGGTCCCGGACGGGCGGGGGTATTTTTAAATTTAGTCCCGGTATTTGCGGCGGTATTTGCGGCGTTCATCGGCGAGCCGCTGCAATGGCACCAATTCGCCGCATTAGCATTAGTCCTCGGCGGCATAGCCCTGTCCGAAAAAAGCGGGCGGCGCGCG
>JBPCWY010000126.1:0-9251 GCA_051009035.1 Gammaproteobacteria bacterium | reverse complement strand
CGGATTAGGGGGAATGGCGGATTAGGGCGGGGCGGCGGACGGGCGGGGATTTTCGGCAAGTTTTAAGGCGAATCGGGTGTTTTGCGGGCGTTGTGCGATTTTGTCGTCCGTCCTTGTTGCGGGGGGCGGTATAATTTTCGTATGCGGATTTGGGTTATGGATAACGGGGCGGCGGGGACGCGGGCGCAAACTGCCGGGCTTGCTTCCGCTGTTTCCCGGTTGTGCGGGGGGGCGGAAATTGTCGCCCGCACGGTGCGCGTTTCGGCGGCGGCGAAAATTGCCCCGCGGCTGGTGGCGCAGTTTATGCGCGTAAAATCGGGCGATTCGCCGCCGGAATTGATTATTGCTTGCGGCGGCGATGCAGCGGCGGCGGCGTTGGCGGCGCGGCGGGATACTGGCGCGTTTACCGTTTTCGCGCAAAAACCGCCGGTTTCCGCGGCGGCGTTTGACGCCGTGATTTGTCCGCAACATGACAATTTTGGCGGCGAAAATGTCTTGCCGATTCTCGGCTCGGCGGGGGCGGACGGGGAAGAAATTGCGCGGCGGCGGGAAGCGGCGCGGCAAAAATTTTCCGCTTTGCCAAATCCCAAAACCGGCGTGTTAATCGGGGGCGGCAGCCGCGCATACCGCATGACTCCGCAATTTTGCCGCGCATTGGCGGAAGGAATTTTGGCCGCAGATTCTTCCGGCGGCGTTTTGGCGACGGCAAGCCGCCGCACCGGGGCGGAAAATATTCGGGAGTTGAGCGCGGCGTTTGGCGGCGGCGGCTGTTTTTTTTACGCGGGCGGCGGGGCGGAAAATCCGTATCCGGATATTTTGTCCGCCGCCGACCGCTTTGTCGTTAGCGGCGATTCGGCGAATATGTTGAGCGAAGCGTCCGCCGCCGGAAAACCCGTGCATATCGCCGTCCCGCCCGAAAAATCGCCGCGGCGGGCGGAAAAATTTCGCCGGTTTCACGATGCGCTCGTGGCGCGCGGAGCGGCGCGGTATTGGCGCGGGGCGTTTGAAGATTGGACTCCGACTCCGTTGCGCGAGACGGCGCGCGCCGCGGAATTTATTTGGACGCGGTATTGCGCCGCCCGCCGAAAATAATATTATCCTTTTACCCCGTCCCGCCGCCGCTTTTCCGCAATGCATTGCGTGATAAATTGCGGGACGGCGTCTTGCGCCGTTTTGGGCGCAATTTTCGTTTGGGGCGAATTTGGACGGCTTTGGAATTGTTGCGGATTTTGCCCGAAAAAATGCGGGCAGGATTTGGCGGCGAAATTGCGCGGCGGCGGCGTCCTCCAAAACGGAGCCGCTATGCGGCAATTTGCGGGCGGGCGGGGCGTGTTATAATTCCCGCATGAAAACGACCGCATTCCATGCGCCCGCGCTTGCCGCCGCCGGAGGCAAACTCGCGCTTTTTGCCGTTGTCATGTTTGGTTTCGGTTATGCGCTTGTGCCGCTGTATTACAAAATATGCGAGATTACCGGCATCAATAATTTGCTCAATCCGCAAACCGCGCAAAGCGCCGAAATTGACGAAAGCCGCGCCCTGCGGCTGGAATTTGACACAAACGCGCGCGGGCTGGTTTCTATGAGTCCCAGCGTGCGGCTGATGAAAGACGCGCATCCGGGGCAAACTTACAGCGTGATTTATACGCTCAAAAATCTCAGCGCCCGCCCGTTGAAGGCGCAGGCGGTGCCGTCCTACGGACCGGCGCGCGCCGGAAAATGGTTTAAGAAAATCCAATGTTTTTGTTTCGGACAGCTGGAATTGGCGGCGGGCGAAGAGCGCCAAGAGCCGGTTGTTTTTGTCGTGGATTCCGCCTTGCCCGAAGATATTGGGACGATTGCCCTGTCGTATACTTTTTTTGAAGTAGAAGGCGGCGCGCCGCCAAAAGACGCGCATGAACACAAGGCGGGCGGATGAGAAATTTCTGGCGCGCCCTAAAAGCGGTGTTGTCGGCGTTTGCCGGCGTGCGCGGCGGCGGCGCGGCGGCGCCGTCCGGATTGCGCGCGCACCATTACATTGCGGCGGGAGTAGCGGCGCTGATGCTGCTTATCGCCTTGTTGCTTGTTGCGGTTAACGCCGTAGTATAATATCCGCGCCAAAGGAGAAAATGATGAGCGATTCCGCCAACCACTATTATGTCCCCCCCAATTCCCGCTGGCCGGTGCTGTCCGCCGCGGCGGCGTTTTTGGCGGTGTGCGGTTTTATTTTGATGTTTAACGAGCTGCCCGGCGGGATTCCGGTTTTTGCCGCCGGATTGCTGTTGCTGTTTGGCACGATGTTCGGCTGGTGGCGCGATGTTGCGGCGGAAAGCGAGCGGGGCGATTACCGCGCGTGGGAAGACCGCTCGTTTCGCTGGGGGATGGGCTGGTTTATTTTTTCGGAAGTCATGTTTTTTGCCGGGTTTTTCGGCGCGCTGTTTTACGCGCGGACTTTAGCGGTGCCGGATTTGGGCGGCGCGCACAGCAAAATCATCTGGCCGGAATTTGACGCGATTTGGCCCACCGCCGGCCCGCACTATGACGGCGAATTTTCCACCATTCCGGCGTTCGGCGTGCCGCTGGCGAATACGCTCGTATTGCTCGCTTCCGGCGTCACGATAACATGGGCGCATTGGGCGTTAAAAATAAACGACCGCCGCCAGCTTGCCGCCGGATTGGCGATTACCGTATTGCTCGGCATGTTCTTTTTGTTTTTGCAGGCGGAAGAATACATTCACGCCTACGACGATTTAAACCTGCGTTTGGACACGGGCATTTACGGTTCCACATTTTTCATGCTCACCGGCTTTCACGGGCTTCATGTCACTATCGGCACGATATGCCTGGTCGTCATTTTACTGCGCTGTTTGGCGGGGCATTTCAAACCGGAGCATCATTTCGGTTTTGAAGCGGTCGCATGGTATTGGCATTTCGTAGATGTCGTCTGGCTGTTCTTATTCGTCGTCGTGTATTGGCTGTAAAAAAAACCGCGCCGCTTTTTTCGCGCATTTTCCCGCCGTTTGTTTTTTGCCGCAGGCAATTTTGCGGGCGGAGTTTTTTAAGTTATGCCGTTTGCTCCGGAAGCGCGGCGGGCGCATCGCAAAATGCGTAGGTTTCTAAATTAATGTCGCCGCGCCAGCCCCATAATGCGAGCAAGGGGGCGGCGGCGGTTTTCATGGCGTGCGGTTGGTTTGGCGGGTGGTGTATTAAACCGCCCGCATCGGTTGTTTGCGGGGCGCGGTTTTCGGCATGCCATGTTGCTTTGCCGCCGATTGTTAAATAAATTTCTTCCGCCGCGTGTTTGTGCCAAGTATAAAAAATATTCGCCGGTTGAAAGAAAAGCCCGGCGCGAATATCGGCGCATTCCGCCAACCCGTCCGGTCCGATTAATTCCGCCACCGCGGTTGTTTTAGCGCGCCCGTTGCCGGACATGCGCCACGGAATATCGCGCGCCAAATGCGCCGCCGATTTTAACAGCGGGCAGGAAAACGGCGCGGCGGCGCAAAATTTTCGCAAATTTTCGCGCACCGCATTATCCGCGGGCGGAAAACGGCGCAATGCATTCTCCGGTTTTTTGCCGCGCCGTGTTTTGATTTTGTCCGCCGCCCGCAATGCTTTCGCAATTTCCCGCGCCGCCGGTAAATTATAAACGGCAAGCGCCGCCGCCGCGCGGTTTATAAATTCGCAAAACGCTTCCGCCCGCGCGTTTGTTTCCGCATCGCCGCCGCTCACGAATCCGGTTTTTTGCCGAAGATTTGCGCCGCCGCCAGCATCAGCGAAGTTAATATAATCATCAATGTTGAAACGGACGCAATCGTCGGGTCAATTTGGTCGCGCAACGCCAAAAACATCGCGCGGGTGATTGTGGAATTGTCCCCGCCCGCGATAAACAGCGCGACGATGACTTCGTCAAACGAAGTTAGAAACGCGAGAAGCGCGGCGGAAATTACCGAAAAACGGATTTGCGGCAGCGTTACCGTGCAAAACGCGCGCAAGCGGGACGCGCCCAAACTGCGCGCAACGCGCTCTTGATTCATGTCAAAATTTTTCAACCCCGCGGCGGCGACAATAACCACCAGCGGCAGGGCGAGGACGGAATGGGCGAGGACCAGCCCGGTTAAAGTGTTGTTTAAATTTAATTTGACATACACATAAAAAATTCCGATTCCCGCCAAAATTACCGGCACCATCATCGGCGAAATTAAAAGCAAAAATACAAACTTGCCGCGCCGCCCGCCGTCCGCCGCCAACCCGTAAGCCGCCATCACGCCGAGCGGAGTCGCCAACAGCGCGGTTAAAAACGCGGCTTGCAGCGAAGTCGCGGTCGCCGAAAGCCATGCGCGGGAATTAAAATAATGTTCATACCACAGCACGGACCAGACGCGCGGCGGGAACTCCAAATACTGCGATTCGGAAAACGACATCGGCACGACAATTAAAGTCGGCGCGGCTAAAAAAAACATGACCGCCGCCGCTGCCGCGTATAACCACAGCCGTTTGCGGCGGGGGATTTGCGTATCGGAAACGGGGCGCGAAAACCAATTCATGCCTGCCCCCCAAAACCGCCGCGGTGTTTTAATATTTTAGACGCGGCGTAAAGAACCGCCAAAGTTAACGCCAGCAATACGACTCCCAATGCGCTCGCCGCGCCCCAATTAAAAAATAATTCAATGTCGGTTTGCATCCGCATCGCGACCATAATCACGCGCCCGCCTCCCAGCAACGCCGGCGTGACGAAAAAACCCAAACACAAAACGAATACGATGACGCCGCCGGCGAGCAGCCCGGGCAAAGACAACGGAAAAAACACGGTGATAAACGCGCGCGCAGGAGACGCCCCCAAGCTTGACGCCGCCCGCGCGTAATCGGCGGGGATGGATTTCATTCCCGCATACAGCGGTAAAATCATCAACGGCAGCATGATGTGCGCCATGCCAATCAGCGTCCCCGCCATGTTATGCACGAGCGCAAGCGGCTCGTCCCACAGCCCGAGCTCTTCGCCCCAGCGGTTGACCAGCCCGCGCCGCTGCAACAACACAAGCCATGCGTAAGTGCGCACGAGCAGCGAAGTCCAAAACGGCAACAGGACCGCAATCATTAATAAGTTCGCCGTTTTCGTCCGCGTTTGCGAAAGCAAATACGCCAGCGGGTATCCGGCGGCGGCGCATGCCAATGTCGTAAATACGCTGACCGCAAAAGTCGTCCAAAATACGCGCGCGTAAGAGCGGCTTTCCGCAAGGCGGCGGTAATGTTCCAGCGAAAAACCGCCGTCTTCGCCGGTAAACGACAAGGCGAAAAGCCAGCCGACGGGGACGATAATAATTCCCGCCACCAACAACAAAGCGGGCAGGGACAACCCGAGCAGCGCGAGTTTTTCGCGCGCCGCATCGCGCCGCAATTCTTCCGCGTGCAGTCCGCCGTCCATTATGCGCCGCGCGGAATCAACACGGCGCGGGTGCGGCGCAGGCGCAGCGCAATGCGCCCGCCGGATTCCGGCGCGAGCGCTTTTTCCGCGTCCTGCGGCGAAATGCGCGCGCCGATATTTTCGCCGCCGTCCAGCGTTATTTGCAGCATCACCGTTTCGCCCTGGTAGGAAGACGAAGTAATTGCGCCGGAAAAAATGTTGTCTTCGCCCGTTTCGCCTTCGGCAATTTCCAACCACTCCGGACGCAGCAACAATAAGTATTCGCCGTCCGGCGGAGAGTCGGCGGACGACAGCGGCGCGCCGTTGCGCCGGATTTCGCCGTTTTGCGCCCGCACCGGCAAGAGCGCGGATTCGCCGATAAAATCCGCGACAAACGGATTTTTGGGGCGGTCGTATATTTCGCGCGGCGCGCCTAATTGTTCCACATTGCCGCCGTTAATGACGGCGATGCGGTCGGACATTGTCAGCGCTTCCCGCTGGTCGTGCGTTACATATACCGTCGTCATGCCGAGCGATTCGTGCAGGGCGCGCAACTCGGTTTGCATTTGCTCGCGCAATTTTTTATCCAACGCCGAAAGCGGTTCGTCCATTAATAAAATACGCGGTTCAAATACAATCGCCCGCGCCAATGCCACGCGCTGTTTTTGCCCGCCGGACAATTGATGCACGCGCCGCCGGGCGAATCCTTCCAGCTGCACCGTCGCCAATGCGCGCGCCGTCCGCTCCGCAATTTCGTTTTTATTTTTCCCGCGCAGTTTGAGCGGATACGCGACATTGCCCTCGACATCCATGTGCGGAAAAAGCGCGTAGTTTTGGAATACCATTCCGACATTGCGTTTGTGCGGCGGGGTCAACACCATTTCCTTCCCGCCAAACCGGACGCCGCCGCAGTCGGGGCGGATAAACCCCGCCAGCACCATCAGCAAAGTCGTTTTGCCCGAACCGGAAGGACCGAGCAGGGTTAAAAATTCCCCCGCCCGCACTTCCAAATCTACGGCATTAAGCGCGCAAACATCGCCGTAAGTTTTGCGGATTCCGCAAACGGAAACCGGCAACGCCCCGGTTTTATCCACTTTTCTTTTCTCCGGTGCGGGGATTTATTCGGTCAGCATATCCTGGTAAGCGGCGGAAGCGTCCTTCTCGTATTTGCCGTACCATTCAAGGTCAACCTGCAATTGCGTCGGGACATTGTCCGGATGGGACGGCAATTTTTTCGCCACCGTTTCGTTAATTGTGCCGAGGTCGTATGCTTTTTTGTTGGTCGGGCCGTAAGTAATATATTTAACAAACTCCGCCTGATATTTGGGTTTGGTAATTTCCGCCAGCATTTTCATCGCCAAATCTTTGTTGGGCGCGCCTTTGGGAATGGAGTGGCAGTCAAAACTCAACAGCCCCTGGTTGAAAGTATAGTCGGCTTTCGCCCCGTCCGCGATGGCGACGTCAAAACGCCCGTTCCAGCCGGTGGTCATGTCTACTTCGCCGTCTTTCATGAGCTGCGCATGTTGCGCGCCCGAAGACCACCACACGGCGATGTGCGGTTTGAGTTCGCGGATTTTATCCAGCGCGCGTTCAATGCCCGCTTCGGTGGACAACACTTTATACACTTCTTCCGGCGGGACGCCGTCCGCCAGCAATGCCGGTTCCAGCGCGCCGGCGACTTTGTTGCGGTAAGAACGCTTGCCGGGAAATTTTTCCGCGTCCCAAAAATCAGCCCAGTTTTTCGGGCCGTTATCGCCGTAGGTATCGGTGTTCCATGCCATCACGACGGAAAAAACATCGTTGCCGACGCAGTGCGGCAGGTATAAACCCGGATAAAAATCGGAAACATCAATCATGCCGTAATCCAGCGGTTCCAATAATCCTTCTTCCGCCGCCCGCGCCGCCCGGTTGGCGCCGCCGACTACAATATCCCACTCCACCGCATTCGCCCGGACCTTGCTCCGCAAATCGGACACGCCGCCGAAAGTAACTTCTTTAATGGCGATGCCCAGCGCTTTGGCGCCCGGTTGAAAAATCCCCTTGCTTAGGGCGCTTTGATACGCGCCGCCCGAAGTGGCGATGGTGAGTTCTTCTTCCGCCAGCGCAACCGGCGGAATGCCGGCAACGGCGCAGGCGCACAATAATGAAATAATTTTTTTCATGGTTTTTCTCCTTTGGAAAAGCGGTTAATGGACGGGAATATCTCCTCCCGATTACTATAACATAGATATTTAAAAATCAAGCGCGCGGCGTATGATTGCGAAAATTTTTTCCGCGCCGCAAACTCCGGTTTTTTCCAATCACCAAATCCCCAATTCGCCAAACCGGACTCCGCCGGACGGATAATTCCGCCGCCGTTGGTAAAGCCGCTTTGCCCGGTTTTGCCTTAATCAGAAAAAACGGGCAGGGTTAAAAATCCTCCCGCCCGCATTTCCAAAATCCGCGGCGTTGGGCGGGTAAAATTAGCGGGCAAAACATTGCCGCAAGTTTTGCGGATTTTGCGGACGAAAACCGGCAATGCGCCGGTTTCGTTTTTTGTTTTGCTTTTTTCCGCGGGGATTATTCGGTCAACATATCTTGGTAAGCGGATGCGGCGGTGGTTTCGTGTTCGCCATACCATGCAATGTCAATCCGCAGTTGTTTGGCGACATTGTCCGGGTGGGACGGCAATTTTTCGGAAAGCGCCGCGTCAATCGTCCCCAAATCGTAAGCTTTTTTGTTGGTCGGGCCGTAAGTAATGTATTTAACAAACTCCGCCTGATATTCGGGTTTGGTAATTTCCGCGAGCATTTTCATCGCCAAATCTTTATTCGGCGCGCCTTTGGGAATGGCGTGGCAGTCAAAATCCAAAAGCGCCTGGTTAAAAGTATACGCCGTTTTTGCGCCGTCCGCCGCGGCGACATCAAAACGCCCGTTCCACCCCGTGGTCATATCCACTTCGCCGTCTTTCATCAGCTGCGCGTGCTGCGCGCCGGAGCTCCACCACACGGCGATATGCGGTTTTAATTCGCGGATTTTATTCAACGCCCGCTCAATGCCTTCTTTTGTGGCAAGCGTTTCATATACTTTTTCGGGCGGGACGCCGTCCGCCATCAGCGCCGGTTCCAGCGCGCCGGCGACTTTGTTGCGGTAGGCGCGTTTGCCGGGAAATTTTTCCACATCCCAAAAATCCGCCCAACTTTGCGGTCCGTTTTCGCCGTAGGTATCGGTATTCCACGCCATCACGGTGGAAAAAACATCGTTGCCGACGCAGTGCGGCAGATACAATCCCGGATAAAAATCGGAAACATCAATCACATCGTAATCCAGCGCTTCCAAAATCCCTTCCTCCCCGGCGCGCGCGGCGGAGCCGGAGCCGCTTACGACAATATCCCATTCCACCGCGCCGGCTTTGACCTTGAGCCGGACATCGGACATGCCGCCGAAAGTTTCCTCTTTAATGGCGATGCCGAGGGCTTTTGACGCCGGTTGAAAAAGCGCCTTGCTTTGCGCGTTTTGGTAAGAGCCGCCCCACGAGGCGATGCTCAGTTCTTCCGCCGCCGCAAGCGGGGCGGCGGCAAGGGCGCACGCCAAAACGGCGGCGGTTTGGAAAGCGGTTTTGTTAAACATGATGGATTTCCTCTCTGTTGGAAAATAAAGTTTTCGGATAATAACACAAATTCGCAAAAATCAAGCGCGCGCCGCATTTTTTAATTCCGGAAAAATTTTTGCAGAAACGGCGAATTTGTAGTTAGCCGCCCGCCGTTTTTCTATTTCTTCCTGCCATGCCATTCCTGCGAAAGCGGGAATCCGGCGTCGTTAATTTTTGCTGTAAGGCAAAACTGGGCGAAGGCGAAAATCTAACCGCCGTAAACGACACGGGATTCCTGCT
>JBPCWY010000125.1:0-4871 GCA_051009035.1 Gammaproteobacteria bacterium | reverse complement strand
ACCCGCCCGTTTTTTCGCTGCGCGATTCTTGGGGCGGAATGATTTCCGAAAGCCGCGCCGTCCGCGCGGGCAATTTTTTATTTTCCGGCGGCGGTTTGCAAAACTTTCATGCGGAAAGCCGTTGGACTCCCTGGCGGCGCGGCGCGTTTTCGTCCCTCGCCGCCGTTGGGTATAAACAAAACAACGGCGCAAAAACCGCGGCGGCTTACGGCAAAATAAGCGCGGAATACGCCGCCGCGCCGCAATTAAATTTATACGCGCAAACGGCGGCGGGCGGAATTGATTCGGCGGCGTATCAAAACGGCGCATGGCGCGGTTTTGCTTTCGGCGCATTTTACGATTGGCGGCATAACGGCGCGTTGCATGCAAAAATAGAATCGCCCGCCTCGTCCGGCGCGCAAAAATGGCGCATCGCCGCCGACATGCGAATAGGCGCGCCGCTGGATTTCGCGCGCATGGGATTCTTCCGCGCATTGGACGGCAAAAATTTCGGCATGCAAATTAACTACCAAAAAGAATTTTAATTGCCGCCGCAACCCGCTTTCTTATTTCCCTCCCCGCCGCTATTTTTGCAAAAGCAGAAATCTCCCGCCCCCGTCATTCCCGCCCCACCCGTCATTCCCGCAAAAACGGGAATCCAAAATGCCGGGCATTGTTGCAAAATTGCGCCGGAGTGCAGGGACGGGGATTTAAATTTTTTTAACTTTGCATTATTTCGGCGAAAGATTCTTCGGCGGCGCTTGCTGTTTCTGTAATTTCTTTTTCGCCGTGCATGCCGGTTATAAAACCCGCTTCGTAAGCGGACGGCGCGAGATAAACTCCGCGCGATAACATCGCATGAAAAAATTTCTTAAATAATTTTATGCCGCATTCTTTAACTTCGGCGAGGGATTGCGGCGGGGACGGGCGGAAATAAAAACCGAGCATGCCGCCCAAGCAATCGGCGGAAAACGGCGCGCCGTGTTTTTGCGCGGCGGCGCATAATGCGGCGCATAACGCATCGCCCGTTTTTTGCAAAGATTCGTAAAAGCCGGGCGTTTGCGCGATATGCAACGCGGCAAGCCCCGCCGCCAATGCGACCGGATTGCCCGCCAATGTGCCGGCTTGGTATACGCCGCCCAACGGCGCAAGCTTTTCCATAATATCGCGCCGCCCGCCAAATGCGGCGACTCCCAAACCGCCGCCGATAACTTTTCCGAGCAAAGTTAAATCGGACGCAACATCAAACAATTCCCCCGCCCCGCGCCATCCGACGCGAAAACCACTCATGACTTCGTCAAAAATTAATACCGCGCCGTGTTTCGCGGAAAGCGCGCGCAAGGCGCGGATAAATTCCAAACTCCCCCGCACCATATTCATATTGCCCGCAACGGGTTCTACAATTACCGCCGCAACTTCATCGCCGCGCCGCGCAAAAAAATCTTCCGCCGCTTGTGCATCGTTATACGGCAACACCGCCGTATCCGCCGCGGTTTTTTTCGGCACGCCGGCGGAAGACGGCGCGCCGAGAGTCAGCGCGCCGGAACCGGCGGCGACTAATAACGCGTCCGAGTGTCCGTGGTAGCAGCCGTCAAATTTCACCAGCAAATCGCGCCCGCAAAAACCGCGCGCGGCGCGAATCGCGCTCATCGCCGCTTCCGTGCCGGAGTTGACCGCGCGGACGGTTTCCAAAGACGGCTGCGCGGCGCACAGCGTTTCGGCAAATTGGCATTCAATTTCGGTCGGCGCGCCAAAACCCAGCCCGCACGCCGCCGCGCGCCGCACCGCTTCTTCTACGGCGGGATGCGCGTGTCCGGCGATAATCGCGCCCCACGAGCAAACATAATCTACATACCGCCGCCCTTCCACATCGGTAAGATGCGCGCCTTCGCCTTTGGCAAAAAATACCGGCGCGCCGCCGACTCCGTTAAACGCGCGCACCGGAGAATTGACCCCGCCGGGAATCACGCGGCGGCTGCGGGAAAATAATGTTTTGGAATCCATCTGCTACGGGCGGGAAAAGTTGTCTTTCTTTTCGGGCGCGTCCGCCTGCATTTTTTCTTCCACTGCGGCGAGCGCTTTGGCGGCGCGCGGGTCGGGGCGCAATGAATTCGCCATTTGATAATAGCGCCGCGCTTTGCCCCACAGTTCCAGCCGCGCCGCAAGCGCGCCCATCGCCGAAAGGTATTCCGGATTTTTATCGTCCGCGCGGTTTTGTCCGCCGGCGAAAATATTTTCGCATATATTTTGACCGCCAAACGCGGCGGCGGCGGCGAGTATTTCGGGCGCGCCGGGAGCGGTTTTGACCGCCCGCTCCAATGCGTCCGCCGCCGCTTTGCCGTCTCCCAGCCGGTGCAGGGCGTAAAGATATTCGGCAAGCAACGCGGGCGTTTTTTGATCTTCGGCGGAAACGCCTTTCCAAAATTCTTTGAGCGCCGCCAATTCGCCGGTTTGGGAAAGCCCGGCGCGGATAATGTCCGCCGCCGCCGCCGTCCGTTCCGGCGGGCGGACGGACGGGCGCAAACGGTAAGCCGCGGCAAGCGCCTGCGGCCACTGCCCGCGCCGTTGCGCGATGTCCAAATAAATGCGCGCCAATAAGGGCGAACCGGACGGCGCGCCAGCCGCGCTTAAAATATTAAACGCTTCGCTCATGCGGTTGTCTTCGCACGCCAAACGCGCTTTGGCGGCGGCGGCGATGTCGGCGGAAGAATCGGTAGCGGCGCGGCGCAGCCATTCGTCCCGCTTCGGCAAATCGCCGAGTTCTTCGGCGGCGCGCGCCGCCAGCCACGCATATACGCCTTCCGCGTCTCCGGCGGCGGAAAGGGACGAAAACGATTTTAACGCTTGTTTGTCGTCGCCCAATGCTTGCGCGCGGACTCCCGCTTCCAAAAATTCGCGCCGCTGTTTGGATGCGCGTTCGCGCCGCCAATGCGACAAGCGGGACGGAAAAAAGAAAACCGCGCCGAGAAGTTTGAACGCAATTTGCAGCGCGGCGACTAACGCGACAACGGCAAGCGCAGCGCGAAACGCGGAAAACGAATACCGCCACTCGCCGTATTGCACATGCAACGCTTCTTCCAAATACCAATCCAACGCGGCAACGGCGGCGGCGGCGGAAAGGACGAGCAACCAGCGAAATATTTTCATTTGAACGCTCCATAGTTGAGGGCATATTTGGGCGCGCCGTATTTTTGTAAATTTTCCACAAGCAATGGAATATTGGGGTCGGCGCCGGAAAGCGGATTTGCGGCAATATCGTCCAGCGCGTCAAGATACGCTTCGCGCCGTCCGGTCAGCCACAACAATTCCATTCTTTGCAACCGCGCCGCGCCGCCGTTTTCGCCGCTTCGGCGCGCGCGCAACACGCCGAGCAAACCGGACACTGCACTTTCCGTATCCGGCGGCGCGGCGGCGGAAAGGCGCGACAATTTTGCAATCGCCGCGGCGATTTGGGATTTTGAGGCGGCGTTTTGCAGGCGCGCAATTTCGCGGTCCAGCAACACGCGGTCAATGCCTTCCGCCTCGCGCAACAACGAAAGCGCGGCGGCGGCGGCGGCGGTGTCGCCGCTTTGGCGCAAACGCAAATCAATAATTTGCAGGCGCAATTCCGTTTCCGCTGCGCCGGATTCGCCAGCCGGGGAAAGCGCGGACCGCCGCGCCGCCGCATCCTGCGCGCGCCGCAACCGCGCCACTTCGTCTTCCGCCGCCGCCAAACGGCGCATAATATCCCGCAAATCCGCGCCGCCCGCCGCGTTTGAAGAATTGCCGTTTGACGAAACCCCGCCGGAAAAAGAGCCGTCATCCGCCGCGCCCGCAAGCGAATCCGCCGCATCGGGCGCGGCGTTTGCAGCGGTATTTTCAACCGCATCCGCCGCTCCGGTGTTTTGCGGCGGCGCTTGCATGCCAAACATGCGGCGCACGGCGGGCGCGGCAAACGCAATTATTTTATCCATATAAGGTTGCACCGCCGGTTGCTGGTAGGCGTAATATCCGCCCCCGCCCAACACGGCGGCGAGGACGGCAAAGCGCAACGCCAATCGCCGCAAAAAAGCGCGAAACCCGCCGCGTTTTGCGGGCATCGGCGGCGGCGCGGGTTTGGGCGGCGGCGCGGTTTGGGACGGCGCGGATTTAGGCGTTTGCGAAGCCGGCGCGGCGGAATTCATAAACGGAATTATAGCGGAATGCGCGCCCAAATACATTTTACCGCCGCCGCATTTTTTTCGCTTTTCCATTTGCGCGAAAATCTCCGCGCATTTTTCGGTAAAAATCAATTTTGGAAAAGCGGATTTTGCGCCGCCGCAATATTAATCCCCTTTTCATGGCAAAGTTTTTTTGCGGCAACTTATTCCGTCCGCTTATTTGTAAAACCGCGTTTGCAAAAAGGAAAAACTTTCCGCGCAAAAATATTATATTAATCGCATTGCTATAAAAACGAAAATGGAAAAATTTTACGCCGCATTGAAACTTGCTTTTACGCAAAATAAAAATAATAAACTTTTATCCTTGCCCGGAATTTATCTTAACGCGGAATCAATATAAAAAGTAAATTATTAAATTTGCGCGGCATTGATAACCGCGTCATATTTTGCAAAAACGGCATGCGATTTTCGCCGGTTATAAAAATATTAACCCTCCGCCGCGCGCAAATAGGCGGCGATATGGCGCGCCATTTCACCCGCCGCGGGCGGGGCGCAGCGCGGATTTTCATAACCCGCTTTTTTTGCGGCGACGGCAATCCGCTCGTGAATGACAAACAACGGAATCTGTTTGAGCGGCGCTTCGTTTGGCGCAAGCATGGCAAGCATCGCCGCGGCGGTGCCGCCGCTGTATGCAACGGCGGCGCGCACAATTCCGGCGGAAACAAGCCGCGCCGTTTCCGCGTCCGGTTTTGG
>JBPCWY010000124.1:0-2775 GCA_051009035.1 Gammaproteobacteria bacterium | reverse complement strand
GTCACGTCAACCCCCGTGTAGTAGATTAAACAGCACTCCGACCGAGACGGCTAGCATCCCAGCGAGGACAGACAGGCCGGTCCACAACGCCCTGGTAAACCTACCGTTGAGGAGTTCTATCTGTCTTCTCTCCTCGGAGTGGTCCGCAGTGATGGTATCACGCAGCTGCTCGATGGCCTTCCTCATCTCCTCGAAGCGCTCCTTGCACTGGTCCTCGTGCGAGTTGAGGCGCCTGTTCGCCTCGCCGGCCAGCGCGCGTGCCTCGTAGTCAACTGAAGCAGGGGCACAGGAGCTACTATGATCACTGCCACTCACGAGCACACCCCCCACGCTAGACTGAAACTAGGACGCTGCCGTCGCGGGTTCGCACCCTGGGGAGCTCGCGCCAGATGAACTGCTGATCCCTGGCCGTGTTCCTGCGGGCAGCGCGGTAGGTGCTAGCGGGACGGCGGCGGGACTTCTTCGGCCTCGGTGGGGTGGTGGGCTCCTGCACTGGTTCCAGGTTCCCACCGGGGGACAGCGCCCCGAAATACTTCTGCATTACTCTCTCCTCCAGGTAGTACCTACTTGCTCAGGCGACCCTCGATCTCCGCCAGGTGCTCGCGAGCCTCCCTGACGTCCTTGGAGAGTGCCTCCATCGCGCCGTCCAGGCGGGCGATGTCCTTCTCCAACAGGACGCAGAACTTCTGGTCTCGCTCCTTCAGGCGCCCGTTGCGTCGGTGCTTGGTGACGACGTGGCGAACGACCGTGGCGAGCGTCAGCGCCAGCGCAACAATCGCTCCTAGGACGTACTGCCACGCGGTCTTGTCAGGTTCCATCCGCTGTACCTCCAGACGATCCAGACCAGGAAGGCGACCTCCACCAGCGTCGGCGACCAGACGATTACCTCGCCGTATCGTCGCGCGCAGGCGTAGATCGACACTTCGCTACCCCAGACTTGACTTAGTTCGTACCCCGGTAAGCCCCTGTTCAAGATGTTGCAGTTGAAGTTCTCGAAGATCAGTGAGTAGCCCTCGGCCACCAGGACCACCGACCAGAGCAGCCTGGCGAGGGTGGTGGCCGCACGCGGCCACCAGAGATGCGCGGTCAGTACCCCCGCGTACATCACCAGCACGGCGTTCAGCCCGAAGGCCCAGAGGTCGTAGGCCCAGGTCAGGGCGTCCATGTGAGCCCCGGCATCCTCCTCCCTGGCTGGTACTTCCACCATTGTCCAGAGATTGAAGAAACCAGTAGAGATCACCAGGCACACCAGCGCCGCCAGGGCCGACCAGGAGGCCCTGGAGTAGATCAGAACGACGATCAGGCCGACGCACACTACCGTCAGCAGGAGTCGCGGGTCGCTCATCTCGACTGCGCGTCCGGATTGGGCAGTCCCGCCGGCGAGACGTGGATCGGCTGCTCGATCCACTCCGGGGCGCAGGGACCGCCACCCCCGCCCGGGTCGACCCGCATGAACTGGACGGCGGGATTAGTGGGAACGTCGCCGTCCGCGATCTGTGCCACCGCTTCGGTCAGGATCTCGTTGGCGCTGTCGACGCCGAACGCCCGGACGGCCACCAGGGTAACGATGAACGGTTCCATGTCTGTCTCTCCTAGTTTGCGGGTGGGTTGCTAGTTGACCCGGACGGTGCCGGTACTGACGTCGATGCAGCACGTGGTGCAGGGGGCGTCCTCGCCGGTACCTCCAGTCTTTCCATAGCATCCTGAGGCCCATCTGCGTCGAGCGCCACAGGGCGTAGGGTACGTCCTCCCTACTCACGGGGGTACTTCTGGTGGTAGGCGGTAACCATCTCGTCCGACGTACCCTCTCCCCGGGGCGCGCTCTCGTCGAAGAGGAGCCACGGCTCGTCGTTGGAGGAACCACGCCAGACGGTCACCTCGTTCCCGTGACCGTCCAGTACTCGCTCCCAGTAGTGCGGGTTCTTGAAGTAGGCCAGACCGTACACCGCGTCGTCCAGAGCTCTCTCGGCGACCCTCACGCGGGAGAGGAGTTCCTCGATGACGCCGTACTCCTCCGCGTCGTAGTACTCTCCTCGCTCGTCCGTGTACTGCTGCTCGATCTCCGCGAGTCTACCCATCGCGCTACCCCCTGTCCTGTCCATAGTACTGTTCTGTGCGCGCCAGCCGGTCATGAACATGAACCCGTCCCGGTGCCCAGCGACGTAATCAACTACGAGGCGTAGGACACCCACCCAGCACGCGTCCACTGTACTAGGACTAAGCGTCGTCTTCCTCTGTTACGCCTCACCCTTCCAAATTTTCTCCAGGTGTCTGAGGTCGGCCTCGTTGGGCCAGCCTAGCCCGATACCCGCTTGCTCCCAGCGCCTGGCCCAGACGTGGACCCTGTAGCTGAGCCAGTAGCACCCAGGGATCCGTCCAGGTGCTCGTCGTGCGCTGCCCACCCGCAAGTATTCTTGAAGTCGTCGGTTAGCTTGTAGGCCTCCCACGCGTCGCGCATCGGGTCACCGACGGGCACCTCGGCCATGGTCTCGGTCTTGGTCATCTCCAGTACTCCTACTTCCTGATCCGGAAGCCGATGGGGTCGGGGACGCGGTAGATGGGGTAACCGTCCGCGTCGAGGAGCCCGGTGAACTCGGCGTCCCCCTCGACTACCTGGATGGTCCTGTGGGCCTCACGCTCGCAGTCCTCCTCGTCCTCCCAGTACTGCCTGGGCACGCTCCGGTACCTGGTCATTGTCAGTCTGCGTGACCCTGGTGCGACGCACCTCCGTCCACCACGCTGCGTGGGGATGTGTCACCCAGGGCGTCTAGTACC
>JBPCWY010000123.1:0-3588 GCA_051009035.1 Gammaproteobacteria bacterium | reverse complement strand
TTTTGAATCGCGTCCCATACCCGGAACGGAGTCGCGGGCATGTTAATGTCTTCTACGCCTTTTTCCAATAGCGCGTCTAATACCGCGTTGATTACCGCGGGAGGGGAGCCGATTGCGCCTACTTCGCCGCAACCTTTTACGCCCAGCGAATTGTGCGCGCATAGCGTTGTTGTTTGATGCACCGCTATGTTGGGGATGTTGTCGGCGCGGGGCATCGCGTAGTCCATGAAGCTGCCGGTGGTTAATTGCCCGTCCTCATCGTATACCGCCTGCTCCAAAAGCGCCTGTCCGATGCCTTGCGCTACGCCGCCTTGCACTTGCCCTTCTACAATCATCGGGTTGACGACGCGCCCGACATCGTCTACGGCGGTGAATTTTTCCACCGTTGTTTTGCCCGTTTCGGGGTCAATTTCCACTTCGCAAATGTGGCAGCCCGCCGGATAGGTGAAGTTGACCGGGTCGTAAAAAGCCTGTTCTTCCAATCCCGGCTCTAATCCTTCCGCATCGTCGTGCGAAGTTTTGTGGGGGAAATTGTGCGGGACATAGGCGGAGAGCGCGACTTCGCCGAAGGACAATTTTTTGTCCGTGCCTTTGACCGAAAAATCGCCGCCGGCAAATTCTACATCGGAGGAATCCGCTTCCATCATGTGCGCGGCGATTTTTGCGGCTTTGGCGGTGATTTTATTTAACGCGCGGACAATCGCTTCGCCGCCCACCGCCAAAGAGCGGGAGCCGTAAGTCCCCATGCCAAACGGGATTTTTGCCGTGTCGCCGTGGACAATATCCACGCTGTCAAACGGAATGCCGAGTTTGTCGGAAACCAATTGCGCGAAAGTCGTTTCGTGTCCTTGTCCGTGGCTGTGGCTGCCGGTGAAAACCGTTACCGAACCGGTGGGATTGACCCGCACATTCGCCGCTTCAAACAAACCGGCGCGCGCGCCCAAAGAGCCGACAACGGCGGACGGCGCGATGCCGCACGCTTCAATGTAAGTGGAAATTCCGATGCCGCGCAGTTTGCCTTTTGCCGCCGATTCTTTTTTGCGCGCGGCAAACCCGCCCCAATCGGATTCTTTTAACGCCGCGTCCAAAGACGCATGATAATCGCCGGAATCGTATTGCAACGCGACCGGCGTTTGGTAGGGGAATGCGTCCGGCGCGATGAAATTTTTGCGCCGCAATTCCACGCGGTCTATGCCCGTTTGGCGCGCCGCTTTTTCTACAATCCGCTCCAGCAAAAAAGTCGCTTCCGGACGCCCCGCGCCGCGGTAGGCGTCGACCGGTGCCGTGTTGGTAAAAATTGCTTTGACATTTGCGTAAATTTTCGGGGTCGTATAAACGCCCGCCAGCAAAGTCGCATACAGATAAGTCGGCACGCAGGTGGAAAAAGTCGACAAGTACGCGCCCATATTGGCTTTTGTATTAACTTTTAGCGCGGTAAATTTGCCGTCCGCATCCAAACCCAAAACGACATCGCTGATGTGGTCGCGCCCGTGCGCGTCCGTCAAAAACGATTCGCTCCGCTCCGCCGTCCATTTTACGGGGCGGCGCGCTTGTTTGGCGGCCCAAGTGACGATTGCTTCTTCGGCGTAGTGGTAGATTTTTGACCCAAAACCGCCGCCGACATCGGGCGAAACAACGCGCAACTTATGCTCCGGAATCTGCAACACAAACGCGCCCATCAACAAGCGAATGAGATGCGGGTTTTGGCTGGTCGTGTAGAGCGTGTAGGAATCCGCGGACGGGTCGTATTCGCCGATGGCGGCGCGCGGTTCCATGGCGCAGGGGGCGAGGCGGTTGTTGCGGATTTGCATGGAAACGCGGTGCGCGGATTCTTCCAAAACTTTGTCAATTTCCGCTTCGCCGCCTTCGGCGAGGCAGAGTTCCCAATCAAAACAAATATTGCCCGGCGCTTCGTCATGCACGGACGCGCCGCCGGAGACGGCTTTTTCCATGTCCACAACGGCGTCCAGCGGTTCGTAATCCACCGCAATCATGTGCGCCGCGTCTTTTGCCTGTTGCAGCGAATCGGCGACGACAACCGCGACTTGGTCGCCGGTGTGGCGCACTTTGTTTTGGGCGAGCGGCGGGTGGGGCGGTTCGTTCATGTCCGAGCCGTCTTTATTTTTCACCAGCCAGCCGCAGGGAATGGAGCCGCATTGCATATCCGCGCCGGTCCAAACGCCGACAACGCCGGGCGCGTTTTTTGCCGCATCGGCGTTGATGGATTTGATTTTTGCGTGGGCGACGGGCGAGCGCAAAATATAGGCGAATGCCTGGTTCGGGCGGCAAATGTCGTCCGTATAATTTCCGCGTCCGGTCAAAAACCGCAAATCCTCGCGCCGTTTAACGGGGGCGCCGATTCCGTGTGTGTTGTCGCTCATGATTCCTCCGTGTTAATTCCGCAAAGCCGCGGCGGCGTGCAAAACCGCGCGGACGATATTTTGGTAGCCGGTGCAGCGGCAAATGTTGCCTTCCAGCCATTTTCGGATTTCGCCTTCGCTCGGATTGGGATTTTGCGCGAGCAAATCGGCGGCGCTCATCACCATTCCGGGCGTGCAAAAACCGCACTGCAAGCCGTGGCACTCGCGAAACGCCGTTTGCAACGCATGCAAAACATCGCCGTTTGCCAGCCCTTCAATCGTCCGCACCGATGCGCCGTCCGCCTGCGCCGCCAACATCGTGCAAGTTTTCACCGATTTGCCGTTGACATGCGCCACGCATGCGCCGCATTGGCTCGTGTCGCAGCCGATATGCAAGCCGGTCAGCCGCCGCTGTTCGCGCAAAAAATCGGAAAGCAGGGCGGACGGCGCAACTTCCGCTTCTACGGAATTGCCGTTGATATTCATGGATATTTTCATGTTTCTCCTCCGCTATGTGGGCGAAAAAATTGTATCACATATTTTCGGATTCCCGCGCAACCGCGCAAAATTTTCCAATATTTTTTTGCGGCGGTTTTTGCGGGCGGAAAATCGCAGGTTTTGGAAACAAAAAACGGCGCAAACTGCGGAAAATTCGCCCCGTTTGGGCGCGGTTTTTTGTTAAAAATCTTTATTTTCCCTTGCGGCGGGAGGCGAAAAATTACCGCAAAAAGCGGAATTTTTCCGGCGAAAAAATATTTGACGGGGAAAAATGCGGGAAAATGCGGCGGGAATTCGCTATAATCGGCGCATGGAAATTTCGCAGGAGCAGTTGATAAAAGCGCCGCCGGAGCGGGTTTTTGCCGCCTTAAACGATGCTGCGGTTTTGCAAAAATGCATTCCGGGCTGCGAATCTTTGGAAAAAACGCCGGACGGACGGATGCGGGCGGCGGTAAAAGTCAAAATCGGTCCGGTCAATGCGCGATTTTCCGGGGCGGTGCAGTTGTCGGATATAACGCCGCCGCACGGTTGCACGATTTCCGGCGAGGGGACGGCGGGGGCGGCGGGTTTTGCGAAAGGCGAAGCGGTCGTGCGGCTGGCGGCGGATGCGGACGGGACGATTTTGCGATGGACGGCGAAAGTCCAAACCGGCGGAAAAATCGCGCAATTAGGCGGGCGGTTGATAGAAAGCGTTGCCAAAAAACTCGCCGGACAATTTTTTGATTCCCTC
>JBPCWY010000122.1:0-3112 GCA_051009035.1 Gammaproteobacteria bacterium | reverse complement strand
CCAATTTCTTTCTTTCCGGAAAAAGTAGCACTCTGGTTTTTATCAACGGTGTCCGCTTTTGGTTTCTTTTTCCCCCCGGAACGACGGCGGAGAGGGGCGGAGGTTTGAACGGCTGGCGGTTTGCGGCGATTTTTCCGCAAATACCGAAAGGCGGCGGGAAAATCGGGCGGCTACGGGCGATTAATTTTCGTCTGAATCCCAAGACCAGTGCTGTTTTAGTTTGGCGTGGACTAAGTTTGGGTATTTTTCGCTTCCTAATGAACCGTTGTAGCGGCCTAATGCGCGCGTTAAATTGCCTTTTTCTATGTCTAAATAATGGCGTAAAATTACCGTGCCGTAGCGTAAATTGGCGCGTAATTGGAATAAATTGCGCGGTTCGCCTTCTCCGATTTCTTCCGTCCAAAAGGGCATGACTTGCATTAAACCGCGCGCCCCCGCCGTGGAAATGGCGTATTTGCGGAAGGCGGATTCTACATGGATTACCGCCAAAACCAGCTGCGGGTCCAGCCCGGCGCGGGTTGATTCGTAATGCACGCCGGTTAAAAATGCGCGGCGCGCTTCTTCTTCCTGCAAAACGGAATCGGCGGGTAAAATCCGCGCTAAACGGGCGCTCATGTCGTCCAACCAGCGCAATCCTTCTTCTTTTTGGGCGAAAAACAGGCGGGGCGGGGCGGCTCGTCCGATGCTTTGGCGCAGGGAAGAACGGACGCTGTCCGACATGTCTTCGTATTGCTGTTCGCCGCTTTGGGCGGGCGCAAACGCCGCCGCCCAAAACGCGCAAAAAACCGCCGCCGCTGTTATTCGCCGCCGACTAAGGGCTTCCATTCGCGCCCTTTAAACCAATAATCGTGCCGCGATTGCAGCCAGCCGTCCGCCGTGCGCAGTTGAATCCAGTTGTTAATGAAATTGAGCGCGTCCGCATCGCCTTTGCGCATGGCGATTCCGGCGTGGTCGGCGTCCAAATAGGCGTCAAACGGCAAAAAGATTTTGTCCGGGTTTTCGGCGGCAAAATTGAACGGTCCGGGCGCCGCCCCCACCCACGCATCGGCGCGCCCGTTTAATAATTCCTGCAACGCCGCCGCTTCGTCGTCAAATTGGAGAATGGTCGCGTTTGGCATTTGCCGCTTGACAATATCCACCGGAAGCGTCCCGCGCCGCATGGCAAAAATAACTTCCTTGCGGTTAAACGCCTCCGGCGTAGATGCGCCGCCCATCCGCTCGCGGTTTGCCGCCAATTCGTAGCCGTTGTAGCCGTAGGGAAATGAAAAATTGACTTGCAAGTTGCGCGCCGGAGTAACCGACATGCCGCCGATAATTAAATCAAATTTTTTCGCCAGCAAGGCGGGGATAATCCCGTCCCACGCGGTGGGGATAATTTCGGCTTCCACGCCCATGTCTTCCGCCATGCGCCGCGCGACATCGGGTTCAAATCCGATAATGCTGCCGTCTTTGGCGCGCATCGCCCACGGCGCAAAGCTGCTCATGCCAACGCGCAACGCGCCCCGGTCGACGGCGTCTTCCACAACGCCCGCCAATGCCGCGCCGCCAAACAACGCCGTCCATGCGATAATAATGTTTGCCAATATTTTCATGTTTGTATCCTTTCCGCAAAGCGGCATTAAACCACAAATCCGTATTCCCGCGAATATGCGCGCCGCCGTTTTTGGCGTTTTGGCGTTGGGCGGGGCGGCGGCGTTGGCGTGGCGCGGCGCGGCGGCGTTGGAATACGATTGGCGTTGGGGGCGGGTGCCGCGCTATTTTTTTTCGCGCATTGACGGCGAATGGACCGCCGGACCGCTAACCGAAGGATTGCTGGCGACTTTCCAGCTTTCCGCCATCGCCGGTGTTTTGATGTGTTTGCTGGGATTGGGCGGGGCGGCGGCGGCGTTTTCGCGCATGCCGTCTTTGCGGCTGCTGGCGCGGGGTTATGTCGCGCTGATGCGCGGGACGCCGCTTTTGGTGCAGTTGTATTTGCTCTATTTTATGTTTGGCAATGTGCTGGCGTTTGACCGGTTTTTTGCCGCCGCCGCCGCGCTGGCGATGTTTGAAGGCGCATTTGCCGCGGAAATCATCCGCGGCGGAATCGCCGCCGTCCCGTCCGGACAAGCGGAAGCCGCCGCCGCCCTCGGTTTTTCGCGCTACCGCCGCTGGCGGCTTGTCGTCCTGCCGCAGTCGTTGCCGCTCATTTTGCCGCCGCTGGCAAATTTGCTGGTCTCGTTAATTAAGCACTCGTCCATCGTCACCATTATCGCCGTTGCGGATTTAACCGATGCGGCGCGCAATTTAATTGCCGAAACCTTTTTAACTTTTGAGTTGTGGCTGACCGTCGGCGCGGTATACATTATCATCTGCCTGCCGCCCGCCCGCGCCATCGCCGCTTGGGAGCGCCGTTTGCGGCGGCAAAGATGAACGCAACGCCGCGCTGGGGCGCAAAAGATTTTATGCTGTGCGCGGCGGTTGCGTTGGGCGCGGCGTGGCTGGCGGCGCAAGCGGGCGAAAATCTGTCCTACCGCTGGAATTGGCAAGCTGCATGGGGTTATGTTATCGCCGGCGGCGAAACGGGTTTTGCGCCCGGTTTGCTGTTGTCCGGTTTTGCCGCCAGCATCCGCCTGCTCGTCTTGGCGGGAATATTGTCGCTGTTGTTTGGCGGCGTTTTGGCGGCGGCGTTATTATCGCCGTTTCGCGCCCCCGCCGTTGTATATGTAGAAGCGATGCGCAACACGCCGCCGCTGGTATTCATGTTTATTTTCTTTTATTTTATCGGCGGCGGCGCGTTTGATTTCATCGGCGCAATTTTTGCCGAAAGCGATTCCGCATTGCTTAAAATGTTAATCGGCGACCCGCGGCTGGCGGGCAATTTTTTTGGCGGCGCGGTTTGTTTGGCGTTGTTTGAATGCGCGTTTTTTGCGGAAGTCCTCCGCGCCGGAATATTATCGGTAGAGCGCGGACAATGGGAAGCGGCAAAAAGCGCGGGGCTGGGACGCTGGCAAATTTTGCGCTTCGTCATTTTGCCGCAAGCATTAAAAAACACCGCCGCCCCGTTAGTCGGGCAACTCATTTTTTTGGTAAAAGATTCGGCGATTTTATCGGTCATTTCAGTGCAAGAATTAAC
>JBPCWY010000121.1:0-5917 GCA_051009035.1 Gammaproteobacteria bacterium | reverse complement strand
ATTGCAATAATACGCCGCCGGTTGCCGCGCGCGGGGACGGCGTTTATGTTGTCGGCGCGGACGGACGGCGGTGGTTGGACGGATGCGGCGGCGCGGCGGTGTCGTGTTTGGGGCATTCGCCGCATGCCGCAGTCGCCGCCGTCAAAGCGCAGTTGGATGTTTTGCCGTGGGCGCATACCGGATTTTTTTCCACCGAAGCCGCCGAAACGCTCGCCGAAATGCTCGCCGCGCGCGCCCCCGGCGAAATCTCCCGCGCGTATTTTACGAGCGGCGGTTCCGAAGCGGTGGAAGCCGCGCTCAAACTCGCGCTGCAATATTATAAAGAACGCGGCGAAACAAAACGCGCAAACATTATCTCGCGCCGCCAAAGCTACCACGGCGCGACATTGGGCGCGCTCGCCGTTGGCGGGCATTTGCGGCGGCGCGAATGGTTTGCGCCGATGTTTTCCGATGCGGCAAATCACATTTCGCCGTGCCATTATTTTCGCCATGGCAAAGACGGCGAAACGGCGGAAGAATACGCGCGCCGCGCCGCCGGTGAATTGGAAGAAAAAATAACCGCGCTCGGCAAAGATACCGTCGCCGCGTTTATCGCCGAAACGGTTGTCGGCGCAACGCTCGGCGCGGCCGCCGCGGAAGAAGGATATTTTAAACGCGTCCGCGAAATCTGCGACCGCCATGGCGTGCTGTTAATTTTGGACGAAGTGATGTGCGGCATGGGACGCACCGGCGAATTGTTTGCCTGCGCGCGGGAAAAAATCGCGCCGGATATAATTTGCCTCGCAAAAGGATTGGGCGCGGGCGTGTTGCCGGTCGGCGCGATGCTTTGCCGCGAAGAAATTTACCAAGCCGTCAAAAACGGCTCCGGCGCGTTTCGCCATGGACAAACATATTCCGCTCACCCCGCCGCCTGCGCCGCCGCCCGCGCCGCGCTCGGCGAAATAGAAACGCTGTTGCCAAACGCGCGCGCAACGGGCGAAAACTTGCGCGCGCGTTTGCGCGATGCATTCGGCGCGCACCCGCATGTCGCCGATATTCGCGGGCGCGGAATGTTTATCGGCATGGAATTTGCGCGGGAAGGCAAAACTCCTTTTCCGGCGGAAAAAAAAATATACGCCGCCGTGCAAAAAGCCGCCTTTGGCGAAGGGTTGATGATTTACGGCGGCGGCGGATGCGCGGACGGCGTTTGCGGCGACCATATTTTAATCGCGCCCCCGTTTATCTTTACCGAAGCGCACGCCGAAGAACTCGTTGAAAAATTATCGCGCGCCCTGCAAAATGTTTTTTAATTTTTCCTCGGCAAAAAAATTTTATTGCGCGCAAAAACAAACGACGTTTTATTAAAAATATTTTTCCCGCCCGTTTTTTTGCGCGCCAAAATAAATTTCGGCGCGGGGAAATTAACACAGAAGTTAAATCGCGGGCAGGTTAAATAAATCTTCATTACAAAAATTAACGGAAAAATTAAATACCCTTATAAAGAATCATTTTGCGCGTTTTGCAATTTCTTTTTTTAATTTTCCTCCGGCGAAAAATTTTTGTTGCGCGCAAAAGCAAACGGCGTTTTGTTGAAAATATTTCACCCGTCCGTTTTTTTTGCGCCGGAATAAATTTCAACGCGGGGAAATTAATAAAGAAGTTAAATCGCGGGCAAGTTAAATAAATCTTCATTACAAAAATTAACGGAAAAATTAAACGCCGTTATAAAGAATCATTTTTCGCGTTTTGCAATTTCTTTTTTAATTCGGCAACGCGCGCGGCGTTATTCGGCGCGGGTTCGCCGGAATCCATGTAAATATTATTTTCCAAACCCACGCGGCAATCCCCGCCCGCTTTTGCCGCCGCCAGCAAACACGCCGTTTCCCGCCGCCCAAAAGCGCACGCCGCAAAACGCGCCGCAATCCCGCTTTGTTGCAGCGCTCCTAAAAACGGAGCCAACTCTTCCGCGCGCGCTTCTTGTCCGCCGTATTTTCCCAACACAAACAACAGCGAAAGATTTTGCGCGGGTAACGCGCCCCGTTTGGCGCAGCGGGCGAGCGCGGCGATTTCATGCGGCGCGCGGATAATGTGCTGGATGCGTATGTTTTGCGCCGCCGCTTGCCGGTAAAAACGCAGCGCGTTTTGTTCGCCGTCCGCCGCCATCTCGCCCCACGCCACGGACGCATCGGACGGCGAAACTTCCAAAGCCACGCGGCTTTGCGCGGCGGGGGAATATTTTCCCGCGCTTTCGGTGGTAATTTGCGCGGTTAATTTTGGCGCGCGTTTTTTAATTTCGGATAAAATTTCGCGGTAAATCCCGGCGTCCAAAACATGCGCGCCGCCCGCATCGCGCGCATGCACATGAACCGATTCCGCGCCCGCGCAAAAACACGCCGCCGCATCCGCGGCAATTTCATCCGGCGCAACCGGCACGGCGGCGCATTCAATTTTTTGCAACCGCGCCCCGTTCAACGCCGCCATAATCCGCCCCCCGCTCAATTTTTTTCGCCGCGCCGTTGTTGCCGCCGCGCGACAAAAGCCAAAAGCAATAACGCCGGAATCCAAAATACTTGTTTTGGCGGGCGCGAAGTATCCGGCGTTTCCAGCGCCAAAATTTCCCAATCCAAATCCAGCCCGGCGTTTGCCGCGACTCCGCCAAATTCCAGCGCGTCTACAAACACGCGCCCGTCTTCTTCGCGCAATTCCATTCCCGCATTTTGCGACAGCCGCCGCGCGCCGTCTTCGCCCGCCGCGCCGAGCGGTAAAAGAACAGTCGTATGCACGGTTTTACCGGTGCTAATGTCTTCGCCGGAAACGCGAATGCGCACGTTTTCCGCTTTCGCCGCCGCCGCGGTAATTTCCGCCGGAGGATGGGAAAGAAACGGAGGGGCGGCGCGGTCCAGCCAAAAACCGGGGCGGAATAAAGTAAACGCAATAAGCAGCAACGCCGCCGTCTCCCACAGTTTACTGCGCGCCAAAAACCATCCCTGCGTCGCCGCCGCAAACAACAGCATCGCGGCAAGGGCGGAAATAAAAACCGCAACGCCGCCGAAAAACCCGACATCAATCAACAGCAAGTCCGTATTAAAAATAAACAAGAACGGCAAAATCGCGGTGCGTATGTCGTAGGCGAATCCTTGGAAGCCGGTTTTTATCGGGTCGCCGCCCGAAATCGCCGCGGCGGCAAACGCGCCCAAACCCACCGGCGGCGTATCATCAGCGAGAATGCCGAAATAAAACACGAATAAATGCGCCGCAATCAACGGCACGACCAGCCCGCCGTGCGCGCCCAATTCTACAATCACGCCCGCCATCAATGAAGACACGACAATGTAGTTTGCCGTCGTGGGCAATCCCATGCCGAGAATCAAACTAAACACGGCGACCAAAACCAAAACGACCGGCAAACTGCCGCCCGACAATGTTTCTATAAACTCGGCGATGAATTGCTGCATGCCGGTCAGCGTTACCGCGCCGACAATAATGCCGGCGGCGGCGGTGGCGACGGCGATGGAAATCATGTTGCGCGCGCCAAACGCCAAACCGCGCGCAAAATCGCGCAACCCTTCGCGCCATTGTTCCCGCGCGTCCGCGCCGCGCAAAATCGCCTTCGCCGGCTTGTGCGTCAGCACGACAAACGCCAGCAACGCCGCCGCCCAAAATACGGACAACCCCGGCGACTTGCGCTCCACCATCAAAAACCACACCAGCGCAAACACGGGCAACCCAAAATACGCGCCGGTGCGCCATACTTTGGAAAAATCGGGAACGCTCGCGGGCGGGCGCGACGGGTCGTCCGCAATCAAATCGCCTTGCTTCGCCGCCATCCGCAACAGGACAAAATACGCGGCGAGTATCAGGGCGATAACGGCGCAAGTTAACGCCGTTTCGTTTTCTATAAATTGTTTTAGCCCGGATAAAATAAAATACGAGCCGCCGAGAAACGCCAGCAAGAACGAAAAATTAATGCCCGCAAACAAAAACGAAGCGGCGGTTCCGCGCGCGCGCGGCGCGGGCAAACCGTCCATGCCGGCTTTGACCGCTTCCAAATGCACGATATACACGAGCGCGATGTAGGAAATAACCGCCGGCAAAAACGCATGTTTAATAACTTCCAAATACGAAACGCCGACATATTCCACCATCAAAAACGCCGCCGCGCCCATAATCGGGGGCGTTAATTGCCCGTTGGTGGACGACGCGACTTCCACCGCGCCCGCTTTTTCCGCCGAAAACCCGACGCGCCGCATGAGCGGAATCGTAAAAGTGCCGGTGGTGACGACATTCGCCGTAGACGAGCCGGAAATCATTCCGGTCAGCGCGCTCGCCGCCACCGCCGCTTTTGCCGGCCCGCCGCGAAAACGCCCGAGCAGCGAAAACGACAATTGAATAATGTAATTGCCCGCGCCCGCGCCTTCCAATAACAGCCCGAAAAAGACGAACAAAAAAACAAAACTCGCCGAAACGCCGAGCGCGACCCCGAATACGCCTTCGGTCGACAGCCACATGTGCGACATCGCTTTTTGGAAAGACGCGCCTTTCCAGCGCACCGCTTCGGGCAATATTTCGCTGGAACCGAAAAATACATACAGCAAAAAAACGCACGCCGCCGCCACCAGCGGAATCCCCAGCGCGCGCCGCGCCGCTTCTAAAAGAAAAACCATGCCCGCCCCGGCGACGATTAAATCCGCCGCAACCGGCGCGCCCGAACGCCCCGCCAAATCTTCTTTAAAAAAAAGCAAATACAGCGCGCACAACGGCGCAAGCGCGCACAGCGCCCAGTCGCCCGGCGGGATAACATGGCGCGGCGAAGTTTTGCGCGCCGGATAAAACGCAAACGCCAAAAAAAAGGCGAATGAAATATGAACGATTTTAATGTCGTCTAAATTAAAAACCGGAATAATCCGCGACACATAAAACGGCAGCGGCGATGCGACCCATATTTGGAACACCGTCCACGAAACGGCAACGGCGGTAAGAAACCGCCCGGCAAAACCTCCCGGGCGGCGCCCG
The DNA here is from genome assembly GCA_051009035.1 of Gammaproteobacteria bacterium. GTDB lineage: Bacteria > Pseudomonadota > Gammaproteobacteria > Tethybacterales > Persebacteraceae > Persebacter. Next base: position 925 of record JBPCWY010000121.1, on the reverse strand, counting down.
CCGGCATCCGCCGAAACCGCAAGCGTCCGCGCGGCGGAATCGTCCCGCGACGCGGCGTGCGGCGCGTTTACATCCACCCCCGCTCTTTGTAATATTTCGCCGCGCCCGGGTGCAGCGGCGCGGACAACCCGTCGCTTATCATTTCGGATTCTTGAAGATTGGCAAACGCCGGATGCAGTTTGCGAAACGCGTCAAAGTTTTCAAACACCGCGCGCACGACTTCGTAAACAACATTGTCGGGAACATCGGCGGAGCTTACGAATGTCGCGCCCACTCCGAAAGTTTTGGTGTCGTTGTCGTTGCCGCGGTACATCCCGCCCGGAATCACGGCGGAACGGTAATAATCGTTGTCGCCGACAAGTTTGTCCACCGCCGCGCCGCCGACTTCCACCAACACCGAATCGCATGAAGTCGTCGCCTCTTTGATGGAGCCGGAAGGATGCCCGACGGTGTATATCATCGCGTCAATTTTGTTGTCGCACAACGCCTGCGATTGTTCGGCGGCTTTGAGTTCGGACGCGACCGCAAAATCGCTTTTGCTCCATCCTTTCGCTTCCATGACGACTTCCATCGTCCCGCGTTGTCCGGAGCCGGGGTTGCCGATATTGACGCGCTTGCCCTTCAAATCGTCAAAAGTGCGGACGCCCGAATCCCGCCGCGCAACGACGGTAAACGGCTCGGCATGCACCGAAAACACGGCGCGCAATTTGGAAAACGCGCCGCGCTCCTCAAATTTGCTCGTGCCGTGATAGGCGTGGTATTGCCAATCCGACTGCGCGACTCCGAAATCCAGCTCGTTTTCGCGGATGGTGTTAATATTGTAGACCGACCCGCCGGTGGATTCCGCCGAACACCGGACGCCGTGTTCTTTGCGCCCCTTATTCACCAAACGGCAAATCGCGCCGCCTGTCGGATAATAGACGCC
>JBPCWY010000120.1:0-6995 GCA_051009035.1 Gammaproteobacteria bacterium | reverse complement strand
CCCGCATTTGGCGAAAAGGTAAAAGCATCGGGCGAACCATCCCAAAACACCAACGCCGCGAATCCGACAATGGCAACTCCGCCAACGGCAATTCCCGCGCCGCTACTGCTTCCGCCGCCGCCGGAGTTTCGCACTAACACGCAAGTATTCGTTTCTTCGTTTATGATTTTGCCGTCTCTGCAAGTCATCTTGTCGTCGCAGTAGTCGCCAAAGGGAAGTTCATTTTCCAAACAATTTAACTCGCACATATTCGTGCTTGCGTTAATTTTCCGGTCGCCCATGCACGCGCATCTGTTTGTTTCCATTTCTAATATTTGATTTCCGGGGCAGTTTGTTAACGGTGTTTCGCATATATTATTAAATGCTCTTTGTCCGTCAGGGCATCCTTGGCAGGCATTCGCGGGAATGTCTACCTTTTGTCCGTCCTCGCAAGCCGGGGCTATGGCGTCGCATTGATTCGGCGATACAAAAGCCGAACCGTCGCCGCAAATTTTATAATTCCTGTCGGCCCTAAAATTTTTTTGACATGCGGCGCTACCGCCGGATACAGAATTAAATTTCGCATTGCATTGACCAATTAATGCGTTTATTGCGGCATTTTTATTGGAGCCGAATCCGAAAAAGGTTGTATGCTCGCCGGAAAAATCTAAAATTCCAAATGCAATTATCCTATTTCTAAAATTTCTAATCTCGCCGGTGCATGTGCCGGCACCCGCACTTTGGCATGCATGCATCACCGCAGCATTGGCGGCCGGGGCATTGTCGTAGTCAGCGACAACAAAAGACAAATTATTGCCTGATATGTGAAGAAAAGCCCCCCTCGCAGAGGCGTCCTCCACCGCAAAAATGGCGGCGGCAAATATCAGCGTAAAAACCGCAAAAATCCCGCGCAAAATAGTTTTCATTGGATGCTCCCATTAACAAAATCCGGCGAAACACGCCGGGCGTTGAATGAGTATTTGCATAGCATAAAGATACCGTCGCCCTTTCCCCGGAGGTCTTATATTGGACGACACCCCCGGCAATCAGGGACTATACAAAACTCATTCGGGGGCGATTTTACACCATAATTCGCCCTTGTCAACATTTTTCGCAAATTTTTTCATTTTCGGGCGGACAAAAAGGGCGATTAAAAAGGGCGATTTTCGCCGAAAATGCCGAAAAATTTCTTCGTCCTTACGCTCCAGCGTTGGGATGCATACCGGCGGCGTCTCGCCGCCTTTTGGCGGTTGCGGGATTGGCGGGCGGCGGGGATTTGTCCGCATTTTCGTTATTCCTGCGAAAGCAGGAATCCCGTGTCGTTAATTTTTGCCGCAAGGCAAAACCGGGCGAAGGCGAAAATCTAAACGCTGCAAACGACACGGGATTCCTGCTTTCGCAGGAATGACATGGGGGGCAGGAATGACATGGGGGCGGGAAACTTAAACGGCTTGCGGCATTCGCCAATTCCGCCGCAAGGTTTCGCCCCCGATTAAAATCGGGGGCGAGCGGTTTTAATTTTCCCCCGCATTTCGGCAAAAGCGAAAGCGGCGGTTTTTGCTTTCTTATTTTTACCGTCATTCCTGCGGAGGCAGGAATCTCTTGCGGCGTGTCTGAATAAGTAAAAGATTCCTGCCTTCGCAGGAATGACGGGATTTTGCGGGAATGACGGGAGAGAAAAAAATTGTATTTTTTTGGAATAGCGAAAATGTATTGAATGAAAAAATATTAAATGAAAACGGCGTTTGCGGAAACGGCGGGGTGTTTTGTTTTTGCGGCGGTTTTATTTTCCGGAAAGGATTTGCAATGCGGCGCGCAGGCGGGCGGCGGCGTCTTCGCCGGCTTCGGGCGGCAGGGCGGATATGGCGCGGGCGATTTCGGCTTTTTTGTATCCCAATCCGGCAAGCCCTTGTTCTACATCGCGGTCGCTGTTTGCGGCGGCGGTTGTTGCGGCGGCGGGCAAGTGCAGCAGCGGGCTGCCGCGAAAATCCACGATGATGCGCTCCGCGGTTTTTTTGCCGATGCCGGGGGCGCAGGATACCCGCGTTGCGTCTCCCGCCGCGATGGCGGATAATAAATCTTCGGCGGGTAAAGCGCTCATTAATGCCAGCGCGGTTTTTGCGCCGACTCCGCTTACTTTAATTAACCGGCGAAAAATCTCCCGCTCGCGTTCTTCGCAAAAACCGTAAAGCGCTTGCGATTCTTGGCGGACGACAAAATCGGTTAGTAAAAAAACATTTGCGCCCGGTGCGGGAAGTTTTTCAATTGTGGTTAACGGCGCAAACGCTTCGTAGCCGACGCCGCCGCATTCCACGACGACGGAAGTTGCGGATTTTGCCGCGAGTTTGCCGCGCAAAAAAGAAATCACCGCCGCCGCCGTCCGGAGCGAAAAGGCGGCAGGCGCGAAGAATGCGCCGCCAGCGGCGTTAGCGCCAGCGCGCACGCCAGCGCATCGGCGGCGTCCGCGCGCAATTTTGGCGTATCGTTTAATAACAGCGGAATCATTTGGGCGATTTGCGATTTGTTCGCGCGTCCCGCGCCGGTTACCGATTTTTTGATTTGCAGCGCGGAGAGTTCGGTAATTTGCACGCCGCGGCTGGACAACGCCGCAATCGCCGCGCCCCGCGCTTCGCCCAGCGCCATGGAAGTTTTGCCGTTCATGTTGGCGAAAACCCGTTCCACGCATGCTTTTTGCGGTTTCCATTCTTCGGCGACGGCGGCGGTTTGGCGGAAAATCCAATCCAAGCGCGCGATATGTTCCGAAGACGGGGAAGTGCGGATGACGCCGCTCGCCAAGTGGCGGGGCGCGGCGCCGCTTTCAATCACCCCCCAGCCGGTCGCCGCCAGCCCGGGGTCCAACCCCAAAATTAAAACGGCGCCTCCTCTTCCAAAACGGCGTTGGTATAAATATTTTGCGCATCGTCCAAATCTTCCAGCGCATGCAGCAAGCGCCCCATTTTTTGCGATTCCGCGCCTTGCAGCGGCGTATCGGCGGCGGGGCGCATGACAATGTCGGCTTCCGCCGGGGCGTGTCCGGCGGCGCGCATCGCTTCCAGCAATGCGGCAAAATCGGCGGCGGGGCAGATAATTTCCACGCTGCCGTCTTCAACGGAGCGCACATCTTCCGCGCCGTTTTCCGCCGCGGTTTCCATTAATTTTTCTTCGTCCGCGCCGGGCGCGTAAAGCAATTGTCCGCTGCGCGAAAACAGGCGGCTGACCGAACCGCTCGCCCCCAAATTGCCGCCGTATTTATTAAACACGAAGCGAATGTCGGACAACGCGCGGTTTTTGTTGTCGGTGAGGCAATCCACGATAACCGCCGCGCCGCCGGGACCGAATCCTTCGTAGCGTATTTCGGCGTATTCCGCGCCTTCCAGCAGTCCGCCGCCGCGTTTGACGGCGCGTTCCAAGTTGTCGCCGGGGACATTGGCGGCGCGCGCTTTTTCCAGCGCAAGGCGCAGGCGCGGGTTGCTGTCCGGGTCGGGTCCGCCGATTTTGGCGGCGACCATCGTTTCCTTAATTAGGCGCGCGAAAATTTTGCCCCGTTTGGAATCCATCCGCTCTTTGCGGTGGCGGATATTCGCCCACTTGCTGTGTCCTGCCATGCAATTTCTCCTTTGCCGGTTGCGGCTGCGATTGTATCAGCCGGACGCGGTTTTTTGTTCGTCTTCGGCGGCGAGTCGTTGCGCGCGGGCGGCGAGGGCGGCGGGATCCAAACGCGCCCAACGGGGCGGGGCGGCGAGGCGGCGCAAATGGTTTTCGTGGCGTTCGCGCAACCGCGCGGCGCGTTCCCGCATTTCGCGCCGTTTTTCGGATTGTTTTGCGGCGGCGGCAAAAGAATCGGAAAGCGGCAAACCGGACGGGCAAACCGCATCGCACTTGCGGCATTGAATGCACGCTTCCAGCGATTCTTCGCGCCGCATCCGTTCCGTTTCGCCGTCCAGCCACAACGCAAAAAGGCGCAACGGCGAAAGGCGCGCCGGACAAGGCGCAAGACATGCGCCGCATTTAATGCAAGGCAGATTATTTGCAATGCCGTTATTGCCGTCCATAATATTTCCCGCGTTTTTTAATAATAATTCCGCATGGCAATTATACGCCCCGCGCCGTTTTTTATAAAATCGGAATTTACCGGCTTGGATTTTGCAAGGTTGAAAAGCGGAATTGGAATAGCGAAAAAGCGGAATCGGAAAGGGTGGAATCGGAAAAGCGGAGTTGGAAAATTGGAAAGCGGAAGGGAAAAGGCGGGATTGGAAAGGCGAAGTTGGAAAATTGGAAGGCGAAAGGAAAAAGGCGAAATTGGAAAGGCGGAAAAATATGCAACAATAATCTCCATTCCTGCGAAAGCAGGAATCTCTTTGCCGTGTGCGGAGGGTGAATTCGCCGGACATTCCCGCTTTTTCTAACTGCTCGCCCCCGATTAAAATCGGGGGCGAGAGGTTATGATTTCCGGGCGGAAATAACGGCGGCGGGGCGGGGAGTGCGGCGGGGCGTATTTGGGGCGTTGTTAATTTTTCGCGGGGGTTGCGGGCGTGTTATAATACGCGGTTTGTATGGGTTTTTGGCTTTCGCGGCGCGGCGGGTTTGGCGCGGACGGGGCGAGTTTTTTTGGAGAATTGATGGCGCTTATTTCTTCCGTGCGCGGCATGCGCGATTTGTTGCCCGCCGAGACGGGCGCTTGGCGGCGCGCCGAATCCGCCGCCGCCGCTTGTTTCGCGCGCTACGGCTACGGCGAAATCCGCACGCCGGTCGTGGAGCGGCTGGAATTGTTTGCGCGGCAATTGGGCGCGGATACCGACATCGTCCAAAAAGAAATGTATTCGTTTTGCGACCGGCTTTCGGGCGATGAATTGTGTTTGCGCCCGGAAGCGACGGTGCCGACCGTGCGCGCGGCGGCGGCGGCGAGTTTGCACCGCGGCGGCGTAGCGCGCTTGTGGTATGGCGGGCCGATGTTTCGCCATGAGCGCCCGCAAAAAGGGCGTTACCGGCAATTTTGGCAGCTGGGCGCGGAAGCGGTGGGAAGCGGCGCGCCCGACCCGGCGATTGACGCGGAACAAATTTTAATGCTTTCCGCGTTGTGGGCGGAGTTGCAAATTGGCGGGCAAGTGCGCCTTTTAATCAACAACCTCGGCGCGCCGGAAGAACGCGCCGCCTACCGGCAAAAATTAAGCGCGTATTTTCGCCGTTATGCGGGCGATTTGGACGCGGCGGCGCGGAATGCGGTGGAGCGGAATCCGTTGCGGATTTTGGACAGCAAGGACAAAAAAACGGCGGAAATCGCGCGCGCCGCCCCCAAAATCCAAGAAACATTGGGCGACGAATCCCGCCGCCACGCCGAAACCGTGCAATCCATTTTGGACGCGGCGGGGGTGGAATATACCGAAGAACCGCACTTGGTGCGCGGTTTGGACTATTATAATTTGACCGTGTTTGAATGGATTTTGGCGGACGACCCGCGGCGGCAAAACGCGCTTTGCGGGGGCGGCAGATATGACGGATTGTCGGCGCAAATCGGCGGTCCGTCCTTGCACGGCTGCGGTTTTGCGCTGGGGCTTGACCGGCTGGTGGCGCTTGCCGATTGCGGCGATACGCCGCCGCCCGATTGTTTTTTGGCGCGGGCGGGAGCGGGGGCGGCGTATTGCGCGCGCGCGGCGGAAACTTTGCGCGCCGCCGGATTGTCCGTTTGGCAGCACAGCGGCGGGGGCAATTTGGCGCGCCAACTCAAAAAAGCGGACGCGATGAAAACGCCCCTCGCGCTCATCGCCGGCGGAGACGAAGAAGCCGGAGAAACCGCGACCATTAAACGGCTGCAAGACGGCGCGCAACAATCCGCGCCGCTGGCGCGCGCCGCCGCCGCCGCAAAACAAATGATACAAACCGGAACGGAAACAGCATGAACGACATTAACGAAGTAATGGTGGAACGGATGCGCAGTTTGTGGGGCGGATATAAATTTTATATTATCGCCGCGGTGCTGATGATGGTGTCGGCGGCGGCGGGGCTTTCCTACCAATCCGCCGTCCATTACGCCGAAAAACGCGAAGCGGGCGGCGCGCTGTTTGCGCTGTTGCGCGCGGCGGAAGACGGCGATACGGAAGCGGCGGAGCGGGAGTTATCCCGGATTCGCGGCGAAAAATTTACGCCGCTGCGCAATTTGGCGTTGGCGGCGGTCGCATCGGCGCGGCACAAAGCGGGCAACACCGCCGAAGCGGCGGACGCCCTGCGCGAAGCCGAAACCGCCGAAACCGATACCGGCTTGCGTTTAATGCTTGTGTTGCGGCTGGCGGAATTGCTGATTAACGAAGAAAAATACGGCGAAGCGTTGGAATACTTAAACGCGCAAGAAACGGCGGAGCCGCTGATGAAAATTCTTTTTGCCGAGCGGCGGGGGGACGCGCATTTTGCCGCCGGACAATTTCGCGCCGCGCATTGGGAATATACGGGCGCGCGCGCGGAAGCGGAAAAAAGTTTTCGCGGTTATATGCCGCTGTTAAATCTAAAAATCGGCGCGGCGGTTTCGCTGCCCTCCGGCGCGCAAATTGCAACGGACGAAACAAGCGAAAATGCAAACGTCGCGGGCGAAAGCATGGCAAATGATAATTCCGCAAATGAAAACTCTGCGGGCGAAAGTATGGCAAATGAAAATGCCGCCAATGGAAACTCTGCGGACGAAAGTATGGCAAACGATAATGCCGCCAATGAAAACTCCGCGGGCGAAAGCATGGCGAATGAAGATTCCGCAAATGAAAACTCTGCGGGCGAAAGTATGGCGAATGAAGATTCCGCAAATGAAAACTCTGCGGGCGAAAGCATGGCAAACGATAATTCCGCAAACGAAAACTCTGCGGGCGAAAGTATGGCAAATGATAATTCCGCAAACGAAAACTCTGCGGGCGAAAGTATGGCGCATGATGATTCCGCAAACGATGATTCTGCAAACGACAATTCCGCAAGCGATTCTGTAAGCGATGATTCTTCGGTTGAATAATATGCGCGCGGGGGCGTTATTGTTGCCG
>JBPCWY010000119.1:0-3077 GCA_051009035.1 Gammaproteobacteria bacterium | reverse complement strand
ACTTTGAACCATGCAAACAATGCTCAAGCCGACCGAACCTTTAGATACGCCGTCTTCGGTTAGGGTGGTTCAGGTAGAGGCCGAGCAAATCCCGGAAGCTTGGCTCATAGCACTGCCCTTTTTGGCGATGGCTATCCAGAAAAGTAACGGGCGCATGAGCCCAGAGACGACATACGAGACTCTGTGCGCCGGCAACATGAGGCTGTGGCTGATTCATTATGAAGGGTACATCGGTGCTTTGGTCACTGAAATAGTCTCCTGGCCAACTGGTTTGAAAGTGGCGCGTTTCGTTCTGGCCGGCGGGCGGGGGAGTAAGCTTTGGATGCAGCTTCTACCCTTCTTCGAAGAGTACGGACGCAACAATGGATGTAGAATCCTTGAGATATCCGGGCGGCCCGGATGGGAGAAAAGACTTCCAAACGGTTGGAACAAACTCGCGGTAGAGATGGAGAAAGACATTGCCTAGCGGTGGCGGAAACATCTTTTCGAGCAATCAGAGAAGCAATAGTGAGACAAAGCCCTGGAAGGGTGTCCGGCCTTATCTGAAAAGAGGCTTTGCGGAGGCCCAGCAGAATGTCCTTGATCGACCGCTGGAGTTCTTCCCCGAGTCCACCGCCGTTCCCTTTTCTCCCGAAACCGAAACGGCACTTGCCGCGCAGACGGGTAGGGCTGCTTTTGGCAATCCGCTCAACCAAATGTCCCAAGAGCAAGTTGCGCAGACCTTGGGCGGTGAGTTTTTGGGCGGGGGCCAGGGCTACGAGCAATTCCTGGATAGCTTGATCAGCGATGTGAGACCGGGTGTGGATGCGATGTTCGCCGGATCTGGGAGAGCCGGGTCTCCGCTTCACGCGGAGTCTCTTGGAAGGGGCATCGGAAGAGGCATGGCCCCGATCTACAGCGCGGAGCGTGACCGCATGATGCAGGCCTCCGGTCTGGCGCCCGAGCTGGCAAACCAAGACTACTTCGATATCCAGCAACTGGCGCAGGTGGGCAAGGGAAGAGAGGATCTGTTCTCCAGACAGCTACAGGACCAGATCGACCGCTTCAACTTCGGCGAGGAAGAGCCCTACAACAGGATTGCTAGGTTCATGGGCTTGCTGGAAGGCGGCTTAGGATTCTCGGAGAACAAGGCCAAGACGATCTTCAATCCGAATCCTCTCCTGACCATGAATGCCCTTGCAAGCGATGCGGCCTCTACGGGGTCGAGTGTTGCCGGGTCGTTCATGGGTGGTGCGGCTGGTTGTGCGATTGCCCGAGAGGTCTACGGCATAGATAACCCGAAGTGGCTCCTGTTCCGTCGCTGGCTCTTCAAGGAGGCTCCTGTTTGGGTGTTCCGCTGGTACATGGCGAATCAATACAGAGTAGCTGAATGGCTTGGCGGTAAGCCCACGATCAAGCGTCTGGTGAGATGTTTCATGGACAGGATTATCGAGAAAGGAAGCAATTATGCCTAACATAGGCGGCAGCAGCGGTAGCGGCGGTGGTGGCTTAGGCGGCGGCACCACCGACCAGGCGACACGGTTCGCCACCATGAGACAGCCGCCCCATCAATTTCAATCACCGACAGTGGGCCAGTTAAGTTTCATGGACACCTTGCCGAGCCTTTTGGCTTATGCGAAGCTCGGCCAAGGGCTGAACCCGGCTCTTCAGCAATTCTCCCAACAATCCTTTGCACCGCCGGCCGTGGAACCAAGGGCGACACCTTTGCCCTTCACGCCGCCTCCGCGACCGCCGAAGCGGCCAATCGACACCCGCCCCCCGACCATAGGTGAAGGCCGGAGATGACGCCCACGCAGCTTCGCAACCTTCAAGTTCTGGATGCCCTGGCCCAAGGGTTTAGACGCAGCTCTAACCTTTCGGCCAAACTCTCGGCACCGTGGAACGCGGGTATCGGTGTTTCCCAGCCACAAAGCGTTGTAGACAATGCGTACAAGGGCCAGGAGTTCCTGAGACAGCAGCGCCAGCAGGGCGCGCGCGCTTCTCTCATGGGCGGCTACGACCCTCAAAGCGGGATTACCTGGAACCAGGGAAGGGGGATACCTAGCGGGGTAGTGCGTGATGCGGAAACGGGTGTCCGTGGTTTGATGGACGATCCCACAAGAGCCAGTCTCATGGGGTCCGCGCTGCAACAGAGACAGTCCGATCTGGCGCAGGCCTTTCCCGCGCAATATGGCGCGGCGTCGGTCAAGAGTCTCTTTCCGGGCAAACCAACGGAACGCGACAAGTTGAGGAACGATCTAAGGACCATGGGCTATACGGACACTCAAATTCGGGATTTCATGGTCAACCGCGACAGGTATCAATTTACCACGGATATGTTTGGCAACAGGACCGTGTTCGATCGTTATGCTGGATCTCCAGTGGGCGGGGCCAAGCCTTCTGCCTCACCACCTCCTGAGACGGACGTGCCTACTTTGCCGGGTGGTTTCGAGTCTGGTACTGGTGGGAGCGGTTTTTTTGGCAATATCGCAAATACGATAACGGATGCGCTGGGAGCAGGGTTGGCCGCTCCCCAAACCCAAAGAGCCAAGACGGCTCTCGATACTCTGAAGACTCGCACCATGCTTCAAATGACAGTGGCCATTCCTGGAAGACCCTCGAATCTCATCAGGGAAAGATTGGAAAATCTTGCCGTTGAACCCGCCTCCCTCTTTACAGGGGACGAGAGGGGGTTGGACAGGCTGACACAGACGAAAGGGCTCATCACGGAAGAGATTTCACGTCTTGATAACATGCTGGCCAGTCCGGGAGGGTATAAACCAGACGACCTTGCAAAGGCCAGAGACAACAAAAGTCAGTTGGAGGGACTTCTGGCAAGCTACGATCACATTATAGATAACTGGCGCGCCGGTTCCGCCGGGCCTCAGAAAATCGATTCCAAGGAGGTTTACGACAACCTCCCTTCGGGAACACAGTTCGTTGCGCCAGATGGTAGCGTAAGAGTCAAGCCGTGACGGAATGGTGGGAAGACGCACCCTTAGCCGGCAGACCTCCTGGTCCATGGTGGGCCGACGCGCCTCTGGCTCAACCTCTTAATACGAGACAAAAGCTCACCTATATTCCGCAGGGTTTCAATG
>JBPCWY010000118.1:0-3254 GCA_051009035.1 Gammaproteobacteria bacterium | reverse complement strand
GGACGGGGTTTTAATTTCCCGCGCCGAGGGCTAAACGCAATAAACCGGCGGCGCAGGCGAATAATATTAATCCCAGCACTAATGGGCGGTAATGTTTTCCGCTGCTGCGGGCGAATAGTTTTGCGCCGATGAAAATGCCCGCCAATAACGGGGGCATTGCCGCGAAAAATAAAACGCCGTGAGACGGATGAAATAATCCCAATGACGCGTACAACGCCAGCGAATAAATTTCGGTGAAAATAAACATCGCAATTAAAGACGCGCGAATTGTTTGCACCGTGCGTCCGGAAGAAAGCAAAAAAACCGCAACGACGATTCCGGCGATGGCGGCGAGTCCGTTTGCGAATCCGGCTATTACGCCGGTGGCGAGCGGCGGCATGTTAAAAAGCGGGGCGTTTGCGCGGCGCAAAAGATTCGCCAAATTTGCCGAAACAAAAAAAGCGGCGAGCGCGTATACCGCAATTTGCGCGGCGCTTTCGTCCAGATACGACAACAGCCACACGCCCGCGGGCGCGCCGATAAAAAGCCCGCCGATGGTCGGCACAAGCCATTTAATATCCACATGCCGCCGCGCGCCGGGCAATAAAAGAAGTCCCGCGGGCATTTCCAGCATGATGGTTAAAATTACCGCAACCGCGGGGGGCATGACGAAAGTTAAAAATGAAACGCATAACGCGGACGAGCCGAGTCCGGTCCAGCCGCGCGCGATAAACGCGCCGAAAACTACGGCGAGAATAAAAATCCATTCGCCCGCGGTTAAATTGTCCGCGCTAAATTCCACTTAACAAACGCCGCGCCGCATTCGTTTTTTTACATGCCCTCCGGCGGCTCGCCTTCATAACATTCGCTTGTTGCAAACAACGGCGAAAGCCACGGCTGCGCCCGTTTTGTCCAAATATGATGCGTTGGTTTTAGTTCCGAAGTATCGTCCAGCGTCCCGGCTTTGACGCTTAGAAAATCCGCGCCCGAATCGTGGTAAAGGCGCGTTCCGCATTTGCCGCAAAACGCGCATGTTTTTTCGCGCCCGCTGTCGCCCGCGGTGTTGTAAAATTTTAAATCGCCGGTAAATTTAATATCGGCGCGCTTAAACCAAACGGACATGCCAAAAGCGGAAGAGGATTGTTTTTGGCAATGGCGGCAGTGGCAGGCGTATAACGCCAGCGGCGCGCCGGAAGTTTGATAACGGACCGCGCCGCATTGGCAACCGCCCGCGCTGTTTGTTTTTGCCATCGCGGTTTTTTCTTTCATTAAAAAACGCCGCTCACGCGGGCGGTTTTGCTTCTTCGCAAAGCATGCGGACGGCTTCGTCCAGCGGCAGGACGGTATTTTCGCGGCTGCCCAGACGGCGCATTGCCACGGCGTTTTGTTCCGCTTCGCGCCTGCCTAATGCCAGAATGACCGGCACTTTTGCGGCGGAGTGTTCGCGCACTTTGTAATTAATTTTTTCGTTGCGCAAATCCGTTTCGGCTCGCAATCCGGCTTCTTTTAAAACCGCGCAAACTTTTTGGGCGTGCGCATCGGCGTCCGATACAATTGTCGCCGCAACGATTTGCAGCGGCGCAATCCAAAACGGCAGCCGTCCGGCGTGGTGTTCCAAAAGGATTCCGATAAACCGCTCAAACGAGCCGACAATCGCGCGGTGGCACATGACCGGACGCCGCCTTTCGCCGTTAGCGTCCGTATATTCCGCGCCCAACCGCTCCGGCAAAACAAAATCCACCTGCCAAGTTCCGCATTGCCAATCGCGCCCAATCGCATCGCGCAGGACAAATTCCAATTTGGGTCCGTAAAACGCGCCTTCGCCCGGGTTGGGCGAAAAATCCGCCCCGGCGCTTTCGCACGCATCGCGCAACGCGCTTTCCGCCCGGTCCCAAACGGCGTCGCTGCCGGCGCGGTTTGGGGGGCGGTCGGCAAATTTAACTTGAAAAGAATCAAAACCGAAATCGGCGTAAATAGTTGACAGCAGTTTAATAAAAGCAGCGGTTTCGGGCGCGATTTGCGACTCGGTGCAAAAAATGTGCGCATCGTCCTGCACGAAATTGCGCGCGCGCAAAAGCCCGTGCAACGCGCCGGACGGCTCCGCGCGGTGGCACGAGCCAAACTCGGACATGCGCAGCGGCAAATCGCGGTAGCTTTTCGCGCCCCGTTTGTAAATCTCCACATGGCACGGGCAATTCATCGGCTTTAACGCAAAAATGCGCGTTTGCGGGTCGGCGGCGTAGGCGCGGACGCCCTCTTCGTTTTCGGCGATATACATGTTTTCCCGAAACTTGTCCCAATGCCCGGACGCCTCCCACAATTTTCGGTCCACCAGCTGCGGCGTTTTGACTTCCAAATATCCGGCGGCGCGCTGGCGGCGGCGCATATACGATTCCAAAAGACGGCACAGCGTCCAACCTTTGTCATGCCAAAACGCGATGCCCGCCGCTTCTTCTTGAAAATGAAACAATTCCATTTCGCGCCCCAGCTTGCGGTGGTCGCGCTTCGCCGCTTCTTCCAGCATTTGCAAATATTGGCGCAATTCTTTTTTGTTGCGCCACGCCGTGCCGTAAATGCGCTGCAACTGCGGGCGGCGCGAATCGCCCCGCCAATAACTTCCCGCGACATGGGTCAGTTTAAACGCGTCTCCGGCGTCTCCGGTGTGGCGCATGTGCGGTCCGCGGCATAAATCCAAAAAATCGCCCTGCCGGTAAAAAGTGATTTCTTCGCCTGCGCCGATGCCGTCCAACAATTCCAGCTTAAACGGCGAATCGCGGTAGTGGCGGCGCGCGTCTTCGCGCTTCCAAACTTCGCGGCGGACGGGGATTTTTTGCGCCGCCAATTCGCGCATGCGTTTTTCCAATGCCGCCAAATCTTCCGGCGTAAACGGTTCGGGGCGGAAAAAATCGTAATAAAAACCGTTTTGAATCGCCGGACCGATTGTCGGCTGCGCTTCCGGAAACAACTGCTCCGCCGCCTGCGCCAAAAGATGCGCGCAATCGTGGCGGATTAATTCCAGCGCGTCTTCGTCCTCGCGCGCGATAAATTCCAAAACGCAGCCGTCTTCCAGCGGCGCGGTTAAATCGCGCGGTTTGCCGTCCGCTTTGCAGGCGACAGCGGCGTTTCCGGCGGGCGCATCGGCGGCGAATGCGGCGGCGGCATCGGCGGCGTTTTCGCCCGCCGCCAAAGCGCGCGAAACGCCTTTCAGCGTAATATTAATTTTGCCGGCGGAATTCATACAAGTATTTTAACACGCCCGCCCGCCCCGCCATTTT